>NZ_JBWKDK010000006.1:51303-223295 GCF_056436005.1 Streptomyces sp. NPDC043854 | reverse complement strand
CGCTGCCGCTGCCGCTGCCGCTGCCGCTGCCGCTGCCGCTGCCGCTGCCGCTGCCGCTGCCGCTGCCGCTGCCGCTGCCGCTGCCGCTGCCGCTGCCGCTGCGCGGAGCCGTTCCCCTCCCCGCCCCTTCCCGAAACTGTGGGCGCCGCCCCCAGACCCCCGCGCCTCAAACGCCGGCGGGGCTGGAATTTCCAGCCCGCGCGGCGCTTGGCGGACCGTCAGAGCCCGGCCGCGCGGACCGCGGAGACGGCCTTGCGGGCGGCCACCAGGACGGGGTCCCAGACCGGGGAGAACGGCGGGGCGTAGCCGAGGTCCAGGGCGACGACCTGTTCCACCGTCATGCCCGCGGTGAGGGCGACCGCCGCGATGTCCACCCGCTTCGCGGAGCCCGCCCCGCCGACGATCTGCACGCCCAGCAGCCGGCCCGTGCGGCGCTCGGCCAGCATCTTGACCGTCATGCCGGCGGCCGTCGGGTAGTAGCCCGCCGTGGTCGTGGAGCTGATCGTCGCCGTCACGAAGCGCAGGCCGGCGTCGAGCGCGTCCCGCTCGCGCAGCCCCGTACGGGCGATCTCCAGGTCGCAGACCTTGCTCACCGCCGTGCCGACCACCCCCGGGAACGTGGCGTAGCCGCCGCCGACGCCGGAGCCGATCACCTGGCCGTGCTTGTTGGCGTGGGTGCCCAGCGGGACGTGCCGGTGGCGGCCCGCCACCAGGTCCAGTACCTCCACGCAGTCGCCCCCGGCCCAGATGTTCTCGTGGCCGCGGACCCGCATCGACAGGTCCGTCAGCAGGCCGCCCGAGGTGCCCAGCGGCAGTCCCGCCGCCCGGGCCAGGGCGGTGCGGGGCTCGACGCCGATGCCGAGGACCACCACGTCCGCCGGGTACTCGTCGCCGGCCGCCGTGGCCACCGCGCGGGCCCGGTCCTCCTCGTCGGTGAGGACCTTCACCACCTCGGCCCCTGCGACCGTGGTGATGCCCATGCGGTTCATGGCGCTGTGCACCAGGCCGCCCATGTCCGGGTCCAGGGTGGCCATGGGCTGGGCGCCGCGGTGCAGGACCGTGACCTCGTAGCCCCGGTGGACCAGGGCCTCCGCCATCTCCACGCCGATGTAGCCCGCGCCGACGACGACCGCCCGGCGGCCCGGTGTGCGCTCCAGGGTGTCCATCAGCCGCTGGCCGTCGTCCAGGGTCTGCACGCCGTGCACGCCGTGCGCCCCGATGCCGGGCAGCCGGGGCCGGACCGGGCGGGCGCCCGTGGCCAGGACGAGCTTGTCGTAGCCCGTCCAGGACTCGGCCCCCGAGTCGAGGTCGCGGGCCCGGACCCGGCTCCCGGCCAGGTCGAGCCCGATGACCTCGGTCCGGGTGCGCAGGTCGATGTGCCGGGCCCGGTGCTCCTCGGGGGTCCGGGCGATCAGGTCGTCGCGCTCGGAGACCCGGCCGCCGATCCAGTACGGGATCCCGCACGCGGAGTACGAGGTGAAGTGCCCGCGCTCGAAGGCGACGATCTCCAGCTCCGCCGGGCCCTTCAGCCGCCGGGCCTGTGACGCGGCGGACATCCCCGCCGCGTCACCGCCGACCACCACGAGTCGTTCCGCCGCCATCGTCCGCACCGTCCTCCACTGCCGTTCCTGGGGAACACGCTACGGGCGTACGGGTGTTCAGTCCGGAATCCGGGGCTATTCCGTCGGGCCCGGGCCCGGGTCCCGGTCCGGGGCGGGGGAGGGGGCAGCGGCCGCATCCGGCTCCGGCTCCGGGCCCGACGGGTGCCTCGGCGCCGGGACCGTGCGGGCGGACCCCGGCGTGGGCCCCGTCCTCGGCTTCGGCGGGCGCAGCCGCCGGTACAGCCGGAACGCCACCACGCCCAGCGCCGCCGTCACCGCGAACGGCAGCACCACGGCCACGGTCAGCACCACGTACCGCAGGACCGTCGTGAAGGCGTTCCAGCCGCCCTCCAGAGCGCCCGCGACGGACGGCGGCGCGTCCTCCGCCTGCGCCGACCCGTCGGCCGCCGGCTCCGAGACCTCCACCGTGATCGTGCCCATCGAGGTCTGGTCCCGCAGCGCGTTCTGCTGGGCCAGCAGCGACTCCAGGTCCGACTGGCGCTTGCTGAGCTCGCCCTCCAGCATGACCACGTCGCCGAGCGCGGTGGCCTTCTCCATCATCTCCCGCACGCGCGCCACGCTCGCCTGCTGCGACTTGACCCGACTGTCGACGTCGGTGACCTTCTCGGTGACGTCCTGCGCCTCCACCTTGCGGTGGAGCAGCTTGCCGCTGCCCTCCAGGGCGCCGAGCACGGAGTCGAACCGGTCCGCGGGCACCCGGAGGGTCAGCGCCGACTTGATCCGGCCGTTCTCGCCGCGCCGGGTGGACTCGTTGCCCACGTACCCGCCCGCGCCCTCCGCCGCCGTACGGGCCGCCGCCAGCACCTTCCGGGCGTCCGCCGTCTCGATGCCGAGGCTCGCGGTCCGGATGACGTGCGGGCGGACCGCCGCCGGCGCCTTCGGGCTCCCGGCCGCGCCCTCCGCCGGCGCCGGGGCGGCCGCCCCCGCTCCCGCCTTGCCCTGGGCGGCCGGGGCCTGCGGGGCCACCGCCGCCTTGTCCGCCGAGGCCTCGCCGGCACGGTCGTTCCCGGCGCCGCACCCGGTGAGCGCGAGCGCGCACGCCAGGCCGAGGCCGGCCAGCGCCGCGGTACCGCGCCCTGCGCGCGAACGGCCTCTGGTGCGAGGGCGGTCGGGGCTGTCCGGACTGTCCGGGCCGTTCCGAGTCTGCACTGCTGTCCCCCCAAGGGTCGGCTGCTGCTGTGCCGTTTCGACGTCCACGGTCGCCCCGCGGGTTTCGCTCCCGCGGTCCCGGGACGGTCCCGATGCGGTCACGGTCCGGCCTCGGTGATCGCCCGTTGCTCGGTCTGAGACGATGTGTCCATGCACGAAGCGGACATGCGTACGGACGCGGCGGACGCAGCGAACCGGACGGATCGGACGGACCAGGCGGTGCCCCGGCCCCGCCACGCCGTCGTCATCGGCGGCGGCATCGCCGGCCTCGCGGCGGCCCACCGGCTGCTCGGCGCGGGCATCGGTGTCACGCTGCTGGAGGCCGGGCCGCGCCTCGGCGGCAAGCTGTACGCCGGCGAGCTCGCCGGCGCCCCCGTCGACCTCGGCGCCGAATCCGTCCTCGCGCGCCGCCCCGAAGCCCTGGAACTCGCCCGGGCCGTCGGCCTCGGCGAGGCGCTCCAGCCGCCGGCCACCACCACCGCCCACCTGTGGACCCGCGGCGCGCTGCGGCCCATGCCCCGCGGGCACGTCATGGGCGTACCCGGCGACCTGGCACCGCTGGCCGCGTCCGGGGTGCTCTCCGCGGAGGGCCTGGCCCGGATCGAGGCCGAACGCGACCTGCCGCCCGCCGAGATCGGCGAGGACGTCGCCGTCGGCGCGTACGTGGCCGCCCGCCTCGGCCGGGAGGTCGTCGACCGGCTCGTCGAGCCCCTCCTCGGCGGGGTCTACGCCGGCGACGCCTACCGCCTCTCGATGCGCGCCGCCGTGCCCCAGCTCTTCGAGGCCGCCCGGACGCACGCCTCGCTCGGCGAGGCCGTACGGGACCTCCAGCGCCGGGCCGCGGAGCAGCCGCAGCAGGCCGGACCCGTCTTCTCCGGCATCGACGGCGGCATCGGGCGGCTCCCGCGGGCCGTCGCCGACGCCTGCCGGGCCGCCGGGGCCCGGATCAGCACCGACACCCCCGTGCGCGAGCTCCGGCGCACCCCCGAGGGCTGGCAGGCCGTCACCGACACCGGCACCGTGGCCGCCGACGCCGTCGTGCTGGCCGTCCCCGCCGAACCCGCCGCCCGGCTGCTGGACGGGCTCGCCCCGGCGGCGGCCGCCGAGCTGCGCACCGTCGAGTACGCGTCGATGGCCCTGGTCACCATGGCGTTCCGGCGTACCGACCTGCCCGCCGTGATCACCGACGGCCGCGCGAGCGGGTTCCTCGTACCGCCCGTCGACCGGCGGACCATCAAGGCGTCCACCTTCTCCAGCAGCAAGTGGTCCTGGGCCGGCGCCGACCCCGACCTCTTCCTGCTGCGCACCTCCGTCGGCCGCCACGCCGACGAGGCCGACCTGGGCCGCGAGGACTCCGAGCTGGTCGACGTCTCGCTGCGGGACCTCGGCGAGGCGGTCGGCCTCGCCGCCCGCCCGGTGGCCTCCACCGTCACCCGCTGGGACGGCGGCCTGCCCCAGTACCCGGTCGGCCACCTCGCCCGGGTGGACCGGATCCGCGCCGCCGTGGCGGCCCTGCCCGGTCTTGCCGTGTGCGGCGCCCTGTACGACGGGGTCGGCATCCCGGCGTGCATCGCGAGCGCCGGGAAGGCCGCCGACGTGGTCATCGCCACGTTGGGGACCCCTGGCACCGACCACTGATCAGCACACGGGACAATGGACACATGACTGCACCAGAGAAGATTCCCAACGCGGGGAAGAAGGCGAAGGACCTCAACGAGGTCATCCGCTACACCCTGTGGTCCGTCTTCAAGCTGAAGGACGTCCTCCCCGAGGACCGCTCCGGCTACGCGGACGAGGTCCAGGAGCTCTTCGACCAGCTGGCCGCCAAGGACATCACCGTCCGCGGCACCTATGACGTCTCCGGTCTGCGCGCGGACGCGGACGTCATGATCTGGTGGCACGCGGAGACGGCCGACGAGCTGCAGACCGCGTACAACCTGTTCCGCCGCACCAGGCTGGGCCGTGCGCTGGAGCCGGTGTGGTCGAACATGGCCCTGCACCGCCCGGCCGAGTTCAACAAGTCGCACATCCCGGCCTTCCTGGCCGACGAGGTCGCCCGCGACTACGTCAGCGTCTACCCCTTCGTGCGCAGCTACGACTGGTACCTGCTGCCCGACGAGGACCGCCGCCGCATGCTCGCCGACCACGGCAAGATGGCCCGCGGCTTCCCGGACGTGCGCGCCAACACGGTCGCCTCCTTCTCGCTGGGCGACTACGAGTGGCTGCTGGCCTTCGAGGCCGACGAGCTGTACCGCATCGTGGACCTCATGCGCCACCTGCGCGCCTCCGAGGCCCGTATGCACGTCCGTGAAGAGGTTCCGTTCTTCACCGGGCGCCGCAAGTCCGTCGCCGATCTGGTGGCCGGGCTCGCCTGAAACCTCCCCAGGGGGGAACGGCCGGTGGACTGACCTCCTCCGGCGGATCGGGAGGCCCTGCCCCCGAAACGACGCAGCCGGAGATCCCGCCCCGGAAGTTCAGACGGCCGGTGGCAGCAGAGCCCTGGGTACCTCGGGTACCTTCCCGGACGCTGCTGCCCGGTTGTCCAGCGACACCGGTGCGGGCTCCGGATGCGGCGCACACCTGACACGCCACCCCGGAGTGGCCCCCGTCAGCAGATACCGCTCCACGTGCCCGTCCACGCACGCGTTGCGCCCGCCGGCCACCCCGTGCGTGCCGGCCCCCGCCTCCGTGACCAGCGAGGCCCGCCGGCCGAGACGCCGCTGGAGCTCCAGCGCCCCCGGGTAGGGGGTCGCCCCGTCCCGCTCCGCCGCGACCACGAGCGTGCCGGGGAGCTCGGCCGGCTGCGCGCCCACCGCCACCGGCTGCTGCCGCTCGCGGACCGGCCAGTACGCGCACGGCAGGTTCAGGAAGGCGTTCGCCCAGGTCTCGAACGGTGCCCGGCGCGCCAGCGCCGTGTTGTCGCGGTCCCAGACCGCCCAGTCGGCGGGCCAGGGCGCGTCGTTGCACAGCACCGCCGTGTACACGGCGCGGGAGTTCTCCCGGGCGGCCGCCGAGCCCGGGTCCGGCCGGGCCTGCTCGGTCAGCGGGCCCGGATCCCCGGCCAGGAAGGCCGACAGTGCCGCCGCCCGCTCCGGCCACACCTCGTCGGAGTAGGCGGCTTGGAGGAACGCCGACTGGAGCTCGCCCGTCCCGACGGCCCCGCCCGCCGGGGCGCGGCCGACCGCGTCCCGCACCCGCTCGTAGCTCGCCTGCACGGCCGCCGGGGTGGTGCCGAGCCCGTACACCGCGTGGTGGCGGGCCGCCCAGGCCCGGAAGTCGTGCCAGCGGCGCTCGAACCCGGCCGCCTGGTCGAGGTTGTTGAGGTACCAGACGCGGTGCGGGTCGGGGTTCACGGCGGAGTCGAGGACCATCCGGCGGACGTGGCCCGGGTGGCGGGTGGCGTACACCGCGCCCAGGTAGGTGCCGTACGAGGCCCCCATGAAGGTCAGCTTCTTCTCGCCGAGCGCGGCCCGCAGCACGTGCAGGTCGCGGACGTTGTCCAGGGTCGAGTAGTACGGCAGTGCCGCCCCCGCCCGCTGCGCGCAGCCGCGGGCGTAGGCCCGGGCGGCGGCGACACGCGCCTGCTTGTCGGCGGGGGAGGGGTCGGCCGGGAGCCGGGTGGGACCCGCCACGGCCGGGGCGGCCGGGTCCTCGCAGGACAGCGGGGCGGTGCCGCCGACGCCGCGCGGGGCGTAGCCGACGAGGTCGTAGGCGGCGCCGATGCGCTCCCATTCGGGCAGGTCGGCGACGAGGGGGAAGAACAGCCCGGAGGCGCCCGGGCCGCCCGGGTTGTACACGAGCGCGCCCTGGCGGGCGGCGCCGCCGTGGCCGGTGGCGGGGACCCTGCTGACGGTGAGCCGGATCTGCGGGCCGTCGGGGCGGGCGTAGTCGAGGGGGACGGTGAGGGTCGCGCACACGACGGGGGAGGGCAGCTCCTCCTCCGCCGGGCAGGGCCCGAACGCCGACCCGCCGCCAGCCCCCGACCGCCCGGCCGACCGCCCGGCCGACGGCCCGGCCGGCTGTCCGGCCAGCTGTCCGGCCAGCCGCCGGGCGACGAGCTCGGCCCCGGCGTCGGCGTCGGCGGCGTCCCGCCGGGCGGCGGGGGTGTCGGCGGGGGCGGCGGGGGCGGCGTGGGCGGGGGACTGACTGCCCAGGGCGGTGAGGCAGAGCAGGGCCGCGGCGGCGTGGCGGCGGTCGAACAGGGTCCTCATGGCAGGCCGCCCTCCATTTCCTCGGATGATCCGATGAGATGCGGCGGGCGGTTGGTTGTACAGGACCCCCGCCGGGTGTCGGCCGCCCGTCGCCCGGTTGAGGGAGCGTCAGGAGCTGCTGCTACTGCTGCAACTGGATCCCGACGAACTGCTGCAGCTGGACCCGCTGGAACAGCTGGAGCCGCTGGAGCTGCCCGAACCGCTGCTGCCGCAACCGGACCCACTGCTGCCGCAGCCGGATCCGCCGCTGCCGCAGCCCGAACCGGATCCGGACCCGCCGGTGTCGCTGCTCGCGCACCAGACGACCGGCACCGCGTCCGGGGCGGACGACCCGCACCCGTCGTCCGCACCGGAGCGGCGGGGGCCGCCGGAGCCGCCGTAGACGGCGTGGCGGGACCGGTGCTGGGCCGCGGCCAGCCGGGTGTCCCGGGCCGCCGGGACCAGCAGGGACCGCAGGTACGGGTCCCGGAGGCCGCGCAGCCCGAACAGGGCGGTCTGCACCTGCGGGCTGCCTTCGCCGCCGTACAGGGCCCGCATCCCGCGCAGGGCCTGCTCCCCGGCCGGGGTGATGCGCCGCTTGGCCCGCGACGCGCACACGGCGCCGACGACGATGCCGCCGATCAGGGCCGGGTACACGGTGACGAAGGACAGCACGTCGGGTACGGGGTCCACCGCCAGCATGAAGAAGGTCCCCGGCAGCGACAGGAACAGCAGGACCGCGCACACGGCCGCCTGGGCCTTGCCCCAGCGCCGCCACCTGTGCCCCCAGCCGGGCGGGGCGAGCAGCCCGCGGTGGGCCAGCGCGTCCCCGGTCTCCTGGACCGCGGGGTCGATCATGGCGGCGTACCGCACCTGGTAGAGCCATCCGGACGGGGCCTGTGCGCAGGCCTGGAGCACGGCGCGCTCGCCCGGGTCGGCGGCCCGGGCCCCGGGCCGGACCTGGACGATGCCGGGCCCGCCCGCGGCCAGCCGGCCGTCGCCGAGGAGCGAGACCAGCGCGGTGTCCACGACCCCGCCCGGCCCGCCCGTGAGGAACGCAGCCTCGGACAGGTCGTGCAGCCGCGGAGCCGGGTCCGCGGTACGGGGCCGGGCGCGCCGCAGCCCGGCCACGAGCAGCAGCGAGGAGACGAGGACGGCGATCCAGACGTCGAGGGCGAGAAAGTTCACGCGGCCCTCCCCAGCAGGGTGCGGGCCCAGCGCACGATGCGCCGCGGCGGCCTCGCCCCCGCCCGGTCCTGCCACCAGGCGGTGAGCCGGCGCCGGGCGGCGGGGTCGGCGGGCAGGTCCCGGATCAGCAGGTCCTCGGCGAAGTCGAGGGCGTCCCGGCGGTACCCGCCGGTCATGGGGCGGGTGCGGGCGTAGGCGAGGAAGGCCTCGCGGAACGGCGCCCGGCCGCCCAGGATCCCGGGCAGCTCGGGGGCGATCTTCGCGACGACGTCGGCCCGCTTCGCGGCCAGGGCGCGCGCCTGCACCCGTACCCGCTGCCGGTCGAAGCCCTCGGGTACGGGCGTCCCGGCGACCAGCGCGGACAGCAGCGCGGCCTGCTCCAATCCGACCCGGGTCCGCGCCGCATCGAGCCCGTCGCCGGAGTCGGCCGGTGCTGCGGCGCGCGGCTCCGGGACGTCCGGCTGCTCCGCGGTCCGGAGGGTGGCACGGATGAGGGCCAGCTCCCCGGCGAGCTCCGCCTCCGCCGGGAAGTCGTCGTCGCGCTCCAGCAGCACCCCGGCGGGGGCCGTCCGCCGGCCCAGCTCGGCCAGGACGTCCAGCACGGCGGGCGGCACCGGGTGCGCGTGCGTGTCGTGCCATACCCCGTCCCGCTCCACGCCCCCGGCGATGTGCACGTACGCCAGCGCCTCCAGCGGAATCGCGTCCAGCACCGCGGCCGGGTCCTCGCCGCGGTTGATCCGGTTCGTGTGCAGGTTGGCGACGTCGATCAGCAGCCGGACCCCGGTCCGCTCGACGAGCTCCGTCAGGAACTGCGCTTCCGTCAGCTCCTCGCCGGGCCACCGGATCAGCGCGGCGATGTTCTCCAGCGCGAGCGGCACCGGCAGGGCGTCCTGCGCGATCCGGACGTTCTCGCACAGCACGTCGAGGGCCTCCCGGGTCCGCTGCACCGGCAGCAGGTGGCCGGCCTCCAGCGCCGGCGAGGAGGTCCGTACGAACGCGATGTGCTCGGTGACCAGCGGCGCCCCGAGGGCCACCGCCCGCTCGGCGAGCGCGGCCAGCTTCTGCGCGTCGGGCCGGTCGGCGCCGCCGAGGCCCAGCGAGACCCCGTGCGGCACGACGCGCACCCCGCGGTCGAGCAGTCGGCGCAGCGGCTCGGGCAGATGGCCGGGGCAGACGTTCTCGGCCACCACCTCGACCCAGTCCAGGCCCGGCAGCCGCTCGATCGCCTCGGCGATCTCCGGCCGCCAGCCGATGCCCACCCCCAGCCGTTCCATGGGCTTCATGTCCCCTTGCCCCCTCTCAGCGGTCCGCGTACGGGCCCGTGTGCCGGTGTCATGACCCCGCCGGAGCAGGGCCAACCACGGAAAGGGGACGTTCAGAGCAACATTTGAGGTTCCGGCCGGCCCCGGTACGAGGCCGCGGGGACGCCCCGACCCCCGAAGAGGCCGGGATCGTGCCTCTCTCAACGTCCATACCCGGTGGGCACTGCTGCTCGCCGCGCGTCCGGGACTCCTGCGCGGCAACTCGGGCGCCGTGCGGGCGCTGCCAGATCAGGTGCCTGTGCTGTTGGATGGCACCCGTGCTCTCGACGCGTGCGCGCCGAGAGCTGGAGGGCACTCGGTACGCGATCCGCCTCGCCGAGGCGTGAGAAGGAGAACCCGTGGCTGACGACCTGTCCGCGGTGGCCCGCTTCCTCTACGAAGCCGGCACGCTCAAGCACACGCGCCGTACGGGCTGGTGGATGGCGGGCGTCAACGACCCCGAGAGCGTGGCCGAGCACTCGTGGCGTACCTCGCTCATCGCGTCCGTCATCGCGAAGCTCGAGGACGCCGACCCGGCCCGGGCGGCGTTCCTGGCCGTCTGGCACGACACCCAGGAGACCCGCACCGGGGATGTCAACCGCCTGGGGAAGAAGTACGCGGCCGGCGCCGACCCGCAGGCCGTCACGGCCGACCAGACCGCAGGCATGCCCGAAGTGCTGGCGTCGGCGATCCGGGACCTGGTCGCCGAGTACGAGGCCCAGGACTCACCCGAGGCGGTCTGCGCGCGCGACGCCGACAAGCTGGAGTGCCTGCTCCAGGGCATCGAGTACAAGGCCCAGGGATACGAGGCCGCGCAGCGGTGGATCGACAACAGCCGCGCCAGGATCACGACGGAGACCGGCAAGCGGCTGGCGGACGAACTGCTCGGCCAGGACACGCTCGACTGGCTGCGGGCAGCCATGGGCGAGAAGGGCTGAGCCGGGGCCGGCATTCGCGGGTCAGCGGCTCGCGAGGCGGGCCCGGAGGGACGGGTGGTCTGCGATGACCGTGGCCGAGCCGGGGGCGATTTCCGTGAAGCCGGCATCCCGGACGAGGGGGAGGCCGCTCCGGGTCAGGGCCGGCCAGTCGGCGCGCGCTGCCGTGCGGACCCGGAGGCGGAAGCCGGAGTCCCGCCAGGCGGTGCGTTCCGGGGCGGTCAACTCCCACCAGGCGAGCTGGGCCGCGTGGCCGGCCTGGGCCATTGCCTTGCCGGCGGACATCTCCAGGTCCGGGTTGAGCCAGAGGACCGGGACCTCCGGCGTGGGCGGGGAGACCGGCTCGGGGTCGTCCAGGTCGGTGCCCGACACCTGGAGCTTGGCCAACTCCTTGGGCCAGCCGTCCAGCGGGATGGGCGGGAAGACCCGTACCTCGGCGGATTCGCCGTGCACCGTGATGCCGGGGAGGGTGCCGGCCTTGCGCCATTCCGCGCCGCGCGCCCGCCGCACCACCTTCCGGATCCGCGCGTCCTGCCAGTCGCGCACGGCCTGGGCCCACTCGCCCTCGCCGTGCGCGCGCTCGTCCGACAGGAGGACCAACACCGCGCGGGCGGCCGTCTCCAACGCGTCCGTACGGGCGGGCGGTTCGGCCTTCTCGATCCGTACGACCAGGGGCAGCACGAACTGAGGGGCGTCGTCGCGGGCGATGCGCCCCTGCCGGAACGGGCTGTCGGCCCCCACGGCGGGTACGTCTGAAGTGTGGTGCGTGTCCTGGCTGCTCATCCTGCCAAGGATGCCAGGCTCCATCTTCAGGAGGATGCCGCGGGGGTGCCGGCCGGGTGAGGATCAGGCCCATGAAGAGCGACCTTTTCTCGTCGGAGAACCTTGCCCAGTCCGCCGCCGCCCCCGGCATGTCCCTGCAGAACGCCAAGTCGGTGAAGTACGCCGTGAACGGCGAGATGCTCGCCCGGCAGGGCTCGATGGTCGCCTTCCGCGGCAACCTCCAGTTCGAGCGCAAGGGCCAGGGCATAGGCGGCATGCTCAAGCGCGCCGTTACCGGCGAGGGCCTGCCGCTGATGACCGTACGCGGCCAGGGCGAGGCCTGGTTCGCCCACCAGGCCGGCAACTGCTTCATCGTCGACTTCGAGCCCGGCGACGCCCTGACCGTCAACGGGCGCAACGTCCTCTGCTTCGACTCCACCCTCGCCTACGAGATCAAGATGGTGAAGGGCGCCGGCATGACCGGCGGTGGCCTCTTCAACAGCGTCTTCACCGGCACCGGCAAGCTCGCCGTGGTCTGCGACGGCAACCCGATCGTCATACCCGTCACCGCGCAGTCCCCGGTGTACGTGGACACGGACGCGGTCGTCGGCTGGAGCGCGCAGCTGGAGACGGGCCTGCACCGCTCCCAGTCCGTCGGCTCCATGCTGCGCGGCGGCTCCGGCGAGGCCGTCCAGCTGAAGCTGTCCGGCGACGGCTTCGTCATCGTCCGGCCCAGCGAGGTCACCGAGGCGACGGCGGCCGCCCACTGAAGCTGACCGGCATCGGCCGCCGCCACGGGCCCCGGCGGCCCTGGGTGCTGCGCGGGGTCTCCCTGGAGCTGGTGCCGGGGACGCTGGTGCGCATCGAGGGCCGCAACGGCGGCGGCAAGTCGACGCTGATGCGGATCATCGCCGGGATCGACGCCCCGACCGAGGGGCGGGTCACCGGCCGCCCGCGCCGTACGGCCTTCGTGCCCGAACGCTTCCCGGCGGCCCTGCCGCTCACCGCCGCGTCCTACCTCGCGCACATGGGCAGGGTGCACGGGCTGCCGCGGGCCGAGGCCGCGCGCCGGGCGGCGTACTGGCTGGAGCGGTTCGGGGCCGGTGCGCATGCCCGGACCCCGCTCGCCGAACTGTCCAAGGGCAGCAGCCAGAAGGTCGCCGTCGCCCAGGCCTTGCTCGCCGAGCCCGGCCTGCTCGTCCTCGACGAGGCCTGGACCGGCCTCGACGCGTCGGCCCGTGCCGAGCTGGACAGGGCTGTCGCCGAGCGGACGGCCGCCGGCGGGGCCGTGGTCTTCGTCGACCACGACCCGGCGCGGCTCGCGGGCGCGCCCGACGCCCGCCACCGGGTGGAGAGGACCGGCCTGGTCCCCGTCCCGGTGGGGGAGGGCGACCCGGCGGTGGAGACCGGGCCCCGGGTACGGATTCGGGCGGCCGGAGCGGCCGGTGCGGTGCCGCCGCCCGGGCTGGCCGCCGCCTCGCCCGCGCCCGACGGCGGCCTGCTGGTCACGGTGCCCGCGGACCGGTCCGACGCCGTGCTGCGCGCCCTGCTCACGGCGACGCCGCCCTGGCACATCCGAGGTGTGGAGGAACTGCTGTGACGACCGGACGCCCCGGAAGCGCCGGACGCCCCGGACGCGCCGGACGCCCCGGACGCGCCGGAAGCCACGGGCTCGCCGCGCTCGCCGGGTTGATCCGCTATCAGAGTGCGCTGCTGCTGCACTCGCAGCGGTGGATCGGGCCACTGCTGCTGTACGCCGCCTTCCTGGCCGCCGGGATCCGGCCCGGTGAGCCGGTGCTCGACTCGCTGGGCTGGGCGGCGGCCGGGCTGGTGCCCGTCGCCGCCTGGCTGGTCCGGGTCTGCGTCACCAACGAGCCCGCCGCCGCGCGCGATTGCGCCGCTGCCGCGGCAGGCCCCGTACGCGTGCACGCGGCGGCCCTGCTCACCGCCCTGGGCGGGGCGCTGCTCGCCGGGGCGGTGGCCACCGCGGTGGTGCTCCTGGTGGGCGGGCGCGCCGGGGTGCCGGCCGGGACGGCCGCGGGTGCGGCGGCCCTGGCGGTGCCGGCCTGCGCACTGGCCGGCACGGCGGTCGGGACGCTGGGCAGCCGGCCGCTGGTGCGCCCGACCGGCTTTGCTGTCCTGGCGGGCGGCCTCGGCTCCCTGGCGGTCCTGGGTCTGTCCGGTTCCCCGGCCCGCGGGGCGGTGACCGCGCTGGTCGCGGGGTCCCGTACGGGCACGGTGGCCACGGCCGGGTTGGCGGTGGCCGCCGCGTCGGCCCTGGTCCTGGCCTGCGGGGCGGGGGCGGTGGCCTGCCTGGCCGCCCGGCGGCGCGGCGGCTGAGCGGCCCGTGTCTCACGCAGGTCACTGACCAGCCAGCCGACGGGCCAGCCGGCCGGTCGGCGGTCGCCCCGCCCCGTTCCGGCATGCCGTGGGCCGGGGCGGCCGGGACCGGAGCCGGCACCGGCGGGTGTGCCTACTTTCCGATGAGGTCGGACACCTTCACGAACCGGTAGCCGCGGTTGCGTAGCTCCGGGACGATCTTCCGGATGGCCTCCTCGGTGACCGGGGCGGCGCTGCGCGTGCAGTGCATGACCACCACCGAGCCCGGCTTCACCCCGGCGATCACCTGCCGGGCCACCGCGTCCGGGTCCTTGGCGAAGGCGTCCCCGCTGACCACGTCCCACTGGACCGCCGTGACCTTGGCGGTGGACAGGGCCCGCAGCGCCCGGTCGTCGTAGCAGCCGCCGGGGAAGCGGAAGTAGGGGACGGTGTTGACGGCGCCCGCCGTGCGGAAGGCGGCGAAGGCCCGGTCCACGTCGGCCCGGGCCGCCGCGGCGTCGAGGGCGGGGAGACCGTAGCAGGGGGACGTGAAGGCGTGGTGGCTGTAGGAGTGGTTCGCGATCTCGAAGTTCGGGTCGGTGCCGATCGCCTTCACCTGGTCGGGGTACTCCTCGGCCCAGCGGCCCGTCATGAAGATCGTGGACGGCACGTTCAGGGCTCGCAGCGTGGAGATCAGCTGGGGGTTGTCGAAGCGCTCCCCGCCGGCCGCGCGCGGCCCCTGGTCCGAGGTCATGTCGGCGTCGAAGGTCAGGGCGACGGTCTTCTCGGTCTGCTGGTTCGCCCGTTCGAAGACCGGGGTCAGGCCGTTCGGGCCGGGCGGCAGGGTCGGGACCTTGCCGGGGCCGGGAGCGGCGGACGGGGCTGAAGGTGCGGACGGGGCCGACGGGGAAGAACGGGGGGAGGACGCCGCCGGCGCGGGGGCGGCAGGGGTGCCCGGACGGGCCTGCCCGCCCGCGCCGGAGGCGGGGGTGTCACCGCCTCCGCAGCCGGCGAGGGTGGTGCAGAGCGCGGCACCGAGGGCGGCCGTGGCCACCGCATTGCGCACAGAAAGGGTCACGCACGCAAAATATATGACGATCTGATTGGCGAATGTTCGCGGCGCGGGGCCGGGCAGGCCAATCCCCCGTCCGGCGCGAGACGCGCCGTCGGAGGCGGGGGATCGGAAGGTCTACCCGGCCCGCCCCCCGCCCCGGTCCGCCCTGCCTCGCCGCCCTGCCCCGACCGGCCGGCGGCCGGACCGGAACAGGTCAGTGCCAGGGGCCGGTCACGGCGAAGGTGGTCCCCGGGATGTAGGCGTTGACGTACATGGTGTGCCCGTCCGGGGAGAAGGTCACCCCGGCGAACTCGCCGAACTCCGGGGCCCCGGGCCCGCCGGTGTCGTCGGCGTTGCGGGCCACCGGGTAGACCTCGCCGCCCGGGGTGACCCCGAAGACGTACTGGGCGCCGCCGCCGTCCTCGCACACCATCAGACCGCCGTCGGGGGCCAGCCAGATGTTGTCGGGGGAGTCGCCCGGCAGCCGGATGTCGGAGGCCGGCCCGAAGACCACCTCCAGCCGGACCACGCCCCGCCGCGGGTCGTGGAACCACACCTGGCCGTGGTGGTCGGCCGCGGCCCCCTCGCTGCTGCGGGCGTAGCTGGAGACGAAGTGGACGCCGCCGTTGCCCCAGTAGCAGCCCTCCAGCTTCTGGGCGTGGGTGATGCCGCCCGGCCCGAAGTCCTGGAACCGGATCGGGGTGCCGGCCGCCGAGGGGTCGGGTACGGGGACCCACTCCGCCGGGAACTCGGCGCCGGGCTCGGTGACGACGGACAGGTCGGGCACCCCCGGCACGCGCAGCGCCTGGAGGTGCCCGCCGGCCCGCAGGGAGCCGGGGCCGCCGAGCGGCCGCGCGGGCAGGAAGCGGAAGAAGAGCCCGAACGGCTCGACGAACGCGTCCTCGGTCTCGTAGACGGTGCCGCGGTACGGGTCCACGGCGACGGCCTCGTGCGCGAAGCGGCCCAGGGCGGTCAGCGGGACGGCACCGGAGCGGCGCGGGTCGGCGGGGTCGACCTCGAAGACGTAGCCGTGGTCCCGGGTGTAGCCGGAGGTGCCCGCCCGGTCCTCGGTCTCCTCGCAGCTCAGCCAGGTGTTCCAAGGGGTGCGGCCGCCCGCGCAGTTGACGGCGGTGCCGGCGAGGGCGACACGCTCGGCGGTGACCCGGCCGGCCGGGTCGAGGCCGAGGAGGGTGCAGCCGCCGAGGGCGGCGGGATCGTAGGTCAGGCCGTCGACGGCGGGGACGCGCAACGTGGCCGTGGTCCGGTTCTCGTGGTTGCGGACGAGCCGGACCCCGCCGTCGGCGCCAACTGCGAAGGCGGCCATGCCGTCGCAGTTGGCGGGCACGGTGCCCTCGCCGGAGCGCAGCGGGGCGCCGGCCCGGGACAGGATGCGGTACGTGAACCCGGCGGGCAGGTCGAGCAGCCCGTCCGGGTCGGGCAGGAGGGGGCCGTACCCGGCCCGGGCCCGGGCGGCGGCGCGCGGGTCGGCGGCGTGGAGCGCGCCGAGGCTCCCGGCGAGGGTGATGCCGATGCCGGTGCCGGCGGCGGCGAGCAGACTGCGGCGGGAGAGGGACATGGAGGTTCCCCGGGACGAGGGCGGCGGTCGACCGGCCCGTGGTACCACGCCCGCCGGCCCGCCCCCGCGTACCCCGCCCGCCCCCTCACCCCACCGGCCGCCCGAAATCGCCGGCCGTACCCGGAAACGGGAACGCAGGGCGTAACCGTCCGAGCCGCTTGGCCCTGGCGGACCACGGCCGGCCGCCCCGTCTGCCCGTCACATACGACGGGCAGACGGGGCGTCCGGTGGCCCGGGGCTTCGGATCCCGAGGCGGGGCGGGCCGGGCCCTCGGGCCCGCGGCGGGGCGGGCCCGGGGCGTTGCCGGGAAATCAGGCGAGGGTGGCGCTCAGGGTGATGGTCGTGCCCGTCAGGGCCTGGCTGACCGGGCAGTTCTTCTTGGCGTCCTCGGCCGCGGCCTGGAAGCCCGCCTCGTCCAGTCCGGGAACCTCGCCCTCCACCGTCAGGTGGATGCCGGTGATGCCCTCGCCCGGCTGGAAGGTGACGTCCGCCTTCGTCTCCAGGCGGGTCGGCGGCGTGCCCTTGCCGGCCAGGCCGTGGGACAGGGCCATCGAGAAGCAGCTGGAGTGCGCGGCCGCGATCAGCTCTTCCGGGCTGGTCTTGCCGTTCGCCGCCTCCGCGCGGGACGGCCAGGAGACGTCGTACGACCCGATGCCCGAGGAGTCGAGGGTGACGACACCCTTGCCCTCCAGCAGGTTGCCTTCCCAGACGGTGTGTGCGTGACGGGTGGTGGCCATGTTCGCTGATGTCCCTTCGCAGGAAAGTGGGTAACGGCCGGTCCGCCCGAGAAGCGGCCCGGCGCCCCCAAACCTACTGGGACACCAGGGGTTTCGCGTCGCGCGCCAGGGCCGTGAGCCGGGATATGGCGCGGAAGTACTTCTTGCGGTAGCCGCCGTTCAGCATGTCGTCACTGAACAGCCTGTCGAACGGGACACCCGAGGCGAGCACCGGTATCTCGCGGTCGTACAGCCGGTCCGCGAGCACGACGAGCCGCAGGGCCGTCGACTGGTCCGGCACGGGGACCACGTCGGTGAGGCAGACCGCGGTCATGCCCTCGGTGAGGGCGCCGTACCGGCTCGGGTGCACCTTGGCCAGGTGGTCGAGGAGGCCGGGGAAGTCGTCCAGGCTCGCGCCCTCGGTGGCGTACGCGGCCTTCGCCACCTGCTCGTCCGAGAACGGCGCCGGGGCCTCCGGCAGCCCGCGGTGGCGGTAGTCCTGCCCGTCGATGCGCAGCGGCCGGAAGTGGGCCGAGAGCCCCTGGATCTCACGCAGGAAGTCCGCGGCCGCGAACCGGCCCTCGCCGAGCTTGCCGGGCAGCGTGTTGGAGGTGGCGGCCAGCGCCACGCCCCGCTCGACGAGCCGGCTGAGCAGCGAGGAGACGAGGACGGTGTCGCCCGGGTCGTCCAGCTCGAACTCGTCGATGCACAGCAGCCGGTGTCCGCCGAGGGTGTCCACGGTCTGCTGGAAGCCGAGGGCGCCGACCAGGTTGGTCAGCTCCACGAAGGTGCCGAAGGCCTTCAGTGCGGGCTCGGCCGGGGTGGCGTGCCACAGGGAGGCCAGCAGGTGGGTCTTGCCGACGCCGTAGCCGCCGTCCAGGTACACCCCGCGCGGGGCGGCGGGGGCCGTGCTCTTCGGGGCGCGGGAGAACCAGCGCCGCTTGCCGGCGCCGGTGGCGTGCGCGCCGCCCAGCCCGGCGGCGAAGCCGCTGAGGGTGGTGACCGCCTCGGCCTGGCTCGGCTGGGTGGGGTCCGGCACGTACGTGTCGAAGCGCACCGAGTCGAACCGCGGCGGGGGCACCATCTCGGCCACCAGCCGTTCGGCGGGCACCCGGGGCTCGCGGGCGCACAGGGACTGCGGGCCCGCGTCGGCTATCGGGGGTCGCCCGTGGGTGGAACCGGAGGCGGAGAGTGATGTTGGCACAGCTCCTC
Organism: Streptomyces sp. NPDC043854; assembly: GCF_056436005.1. Lineage (NCBI taxonomy): Bacteria > Bacillati > Actinomycetota > Actinomycetes > Kitasatosporales > Streptomycetaceae > Streptomyces > Streptomyces sp. NPDC043854. Next base: position 205,271 of record NZ_JBWKDK010000006.1, on the reverse strand, counting down.
ACTCTACGCGGCGTGGCACACTGCACCGATGCGACGCCTGTTCCCTGTGACCGATCAGACATCCCGCCCCGCGGACCGGCCCGGTGGGCGTCCCGCGGACCGGCCCGCAGGCCGTCCCGCGGGCTCCGAAGACCGGGAGTGGTCGCTGGACGAGCTGGCCGAGGCCTACGCGTACCCCGAGATCGGGCCGGACGGCCACTGGCTGCGGGCGAACATGGTGTCGACCCTGGACGGCGCCGCCCAGCACGAGGGCCGCTCGCAGCCGATCTCCGGCGAGACCGACATGCGGATCTTCGGCACCCTGCGGGCGCTGGCCGACGTGGTGATCGCCGGCGCGGAAACGGTTCGCCAGGAGGGCTACCGCCCGGCCCGGGCCCGGGAGGCCTTCGCGGCCCGCCGTGCGGCCGCCGGGCAGGGCCCCGCGCCCGCCATCGCCGTCGTCACGGCCGGTGCGGACCTGGACTTCTCGCTGCCCCTGTTCACCTCCCCGCTGGTGCCGACCCTGCTCGTCACCGGCGCCGGCGCCCCGGTCGGCAAGATGGCCGAGGCGGCCGGGGCCGGGGTCGAGATCGTCGTGGCCGGGGACGGCACCGCCGTGGACCCGGCCCGCGCGGTGCGGGAGCTCGCCGCCCGCGGGCTGCGCCGCCAGCTCACCGAGGGCGGGCCCCGGCTGCTGGGCCAGTTCGTCTCCGCCGGCGTGCTCGACGAGCTGTGCCTGACGATCTCCCCGACGCTCACGGCGGGTGACGCCCAGCGCATCGCGGGAGGGCCCGCGGTGGCCGTGCCGCACCGGCTCGCACCGGTCTCCGTGCTGGAGGAGGCCGGGTTCCTCTTCACGCGCTACCGTCGGATCTGACAAAAGCGGAATTCCTCGTTCCGCTCGGCTTCCGTTGGGCACATATATCTGCGCACGCTCTGCGAGAGCGGGGCAGGATGGTTTCCGCAGGGCGCGGCCGCCCGGTCGCGGCCCATGGAGGTGAGGGCGTCCGTGTTCACGAGCGTTTTGATGATCGAGCAGCCGCTGACCGCCGTCGACGCGGACTTCGTCACCACCCTGCACGGGGACGACCCGGTCTCCTTCGTCGTGCTCATGCAGCCCAGGGGCGACCAGGACCGGCTGCTGCGCGCCATCGACGACGTCGCCCTCGGCGAGCTGCCGGAGGCGCTCCGCGAGGCCGACGTACCCGAGGGCGACGCCGCGCTCGGCCCCGCCGAGCAGGCCCTCGCCCACTCCATCGAGGTCCTGCGCAGGAAGGGCGCCCGGGCCGACGGGCAGATCGTCCAGCAGCATCCCCTCGACACACTGCGCGAGGTCGTCGAGGCCTCGAACGCCGACGAGGTGATCGTTCTGACCGCCCCGCACTTCGTCGAGGAGTTCTTCCACCGGGACTGGGCCTCCCGCGCCCGGCACAAGGTCGGGGTTCCGGTGCTCAAGCTCTTCGCCCACAACGAATAGGCTGGCGTCCGACACACCCGTCGAGCCCGTCGGGCCGACCCGCACCGCGGGCCGCCGGCGCGCGCCCGGCACCCACCGACGTACCGCCCGACCCGCACCTTGGGGAGCCCCGATATGACGCCGCCGCCCGGCCTGCCGAACGCCATGGAACGCCCGCACTTCATCGGCATCGGCGGCGCCGGGATGTCCGGCATCGCGAAGATCCTCGCCCAGCGCGGCGCCCGGGTCGCCGGCAGCGACGCCCGTGACTCCGAGACCGCCCAGGCGCTGCGCGCCCACGGCGCCACGGTCCACATCGGGCACGCCGCCGGCCACCTCGCCGACGACGCCACCTGCGTGGTCGTCTCCAGCGCGATCCGCGCCGACAACCCCGAGCTGGCCCGCGCCGCCGAGCTCGGCATCCCGGTCGTGCACCGCTCCGACGCCCTCGCCGCCCTGATGGACGGCCTCCGGCCGATCGCCGTCGCCGGCACCCACGGCAAGACCACCACCACCTCGATGCTGGCGGTGTCCCTGTCCGCGCTCGGCCTGGACCCCTCGTACGCCATCGGCGGCGACCTCGACGCCCCGGGCTCCAACGCCCACCACGGCACGGGCGACATCTTCGTGGCCGAGGCGGACGAGAGCGACCGAAGCTTCCACAAGTACGCCCCGCAGGTCGCGATCATCCTGAACGCGGAGCTCGACCACCACGCGAACTACGCGTCGATGGACGAGATCTACGAGTCCTTCGAGACCTTCGTCGGCAAGATCGTCCCCGGCGGCACCCTGGTCGTCCCCTTCGCCGAGCCCGGCGCCGCCGAGATCGCCGGCCGCGTCAGCGGCAACCCCCGGCTGACGGTCACCACGTACGGCGAGGACGAGGGCGCCGACATCCAGATCCGGAAGATCACCCCCCGCGGTCTGACCAGCGAGGTCTCGGTCCTGATCGACGGCCGCGAGATCGTCTTCACCGTCTCCGTGCCCGGCCGCCACTACGCGCACAACGCCGTCGCCGCCCTCGCCGCCGGCCGCGCCCTCGGGATCCCGGTCGAGGACCTCGCCGCCGCGCTCGGCAAGTACACCGGCGTCAAGCGCCGCCTCCAGCTCAAGGGCGAGGCCGGCGGCGTGCAGGTCATCGACTCCTACGCCCACCACCCCACCGAGATGACCGCCGACCTGGAGGCCATCCGCGGCGCCGCCGGGGACTCCCGCATCCTGGTCGTCTTCCAGCCGCACCTGTTCTCCCGCACCCAGGAGCTGGGCAAGGAGATGGGCGACGCCCTCGCCCTCGCCGACGCCTCCGTCGTCCTCGACATCTACCCGGCCCGCGAGGACCCGGTCCCGGGGGTCACCAGCGAGATCATCATCTCGGCGGCGCGCGCGGCGGGAGCCGACGTGACCCCCGAGCACGACAAGGCCGCCGTCGCCGAGGTCATTGCGGGAATGGCGAAGCCGGGCGATCTCGTTCTCACGATGGGCGCGGGAGACGTCACGGACCTGGGTCCGGCGATCCTCGCCCGCCTCTCGGGCTGACGGGCCGGAGACGAGGGACAGGGAGAGGGAGCGGAAGAGCCATGGCGTACGAGGTCGAGAAGACGGACGAGCAGTGGCAGGCGGAGCTGACGCCGTCCGAGTACCAGGTACTGCGGCTGGCGGGCACCGAGCCCGCGTTCCGCGGTGAGTACACCGACACCAAGACGCCCGGCATCTACAGCTGCCGCGGCTGCGGCGCCGAGCTCTTCCGCTCCACCGAGAAGTTCGAGTCGCACTGCGGCTGGCCGTCCTTCTACGACCCGAAGGACTCGGACGCGGTCGAGCTGCGGGCGGACACCTCGCACGGCATGGTCCGCACGGAGGTCCTCTGCGCCCGCTGCGGCTCCCACCTCGGGCACGTGTTCGAGGGTGAGGGCTACCCGACCCCCACGGACCAGCGCTACTGCATCAACTCGATCGCTCTGCGGCTGGCTCCGGACGAGGGCTGACGCCCTCTGCCCCCGGCCCCGCCCCGGCCCCCGGCCCCGCCCCGGCCCCCGGCCCCGGCCCGGCCCCCGGCCCCCTGCCCCGGCAGGGTCGGATCAGGCGGTGGCGGACGGCGCAGGCCACCTCGTGGGCGCGGTTGCGGGCCTGGAGGCGGCCCATCAGCTCGTAGATCACGTTCTTGACGGTGTGCTCCGAGCAGGACAGGGTGCGGGCGATCACGGCGTTGCCGTGGCCTTCCGCCATCAGGGTGAGCACCGCCGTCTGGCGGGCCGTGAGCCGCGGCGCGTCCCCGGGCAGCGCCAGCGGGGCCACCCCGGCCGGCCGCTCCCGCCAGTAGCCGGGCAGCCGCTCCATGCGGGCCCGTCCAGCCGCTCGGCCTCGGCGCGGGCGACGTCGGCGCACGGGAGGGCGGGGGCGGCCACGGCCTCGCCGCGGTAGCCGTCGTCCGGTTCGCCGAGCAGCACGTCCGGCCGCCCGCGGAGGCGGCGGGGTGTCCCGGAACCGCCGTCCCGCCCCCCGGCCAACGGGCAACGGGCCGGTGCGGAACGGCAGTTCGTCACGGAGGGTGAATGCATTGGCCATGGCCGGCTCGTAGACTGGCCGGTACCGGGGGAGGAACGGGTCCCGGGCCGTTCGGCGCACGACACGCGCCGTGCAGCACACGACACGCCACGACACGCCACGAGGTGAACGACCCATCCTGTACTTAATCATTGCCTGCGACGTGCTCTTCTGGGTCCTGCTGGCGGCCGGACTCGCCGCCCGCTACGCCAAGGGATGGAAACTCCTCGGCGGCGTGCTCCTGCTGTGCGTCCCCCTGATCGACGTCGTGCTGCTGGCGGCCACCGTCCTCAGCCTGCGGGACGGGGCCGAGGCGAGCATCTGGCACGGGCTCTCCGCCGCCTACCTGGGCTTCACCGTGGCCTTCGGGCACGACACCCTGCGCTGGGCCGACGCCAGGTTCGCCCGGCGGTTCGGCGGAGCCCCCGAGACACCGCGGCCGGTCCTGTACGGCCGGGCCCGCGTCCGCCAGGAGTGGCGCTCCTGGCTCCGCTTCCTGCTGGCGTACGCGGTCGGCTGCGCGCTGCTGCTCGGCATGGTGTGGCTCGTCGGCGGCCTGGAGCGCGGCTCCCTCCTCCTCGTCTGGCTGAACCCGCTCACCAAGATCCTGCTGTACAGCCTCGTCTGGCCGGTCATCGTGACGATCCGGCCCGGCCGCGCCCCGGCCTGACCCCCCGTCGGCCGGCTTCGTCCGCCACGTCGGCCCTCCTCCACCGGCCCTCGTCCGCCAGGCCGTGTCGTTCGGATCACCTCCGGACCGAAGGAAGATGTGTTGCGGTCTGCCGTCCGGCCCGTTGGCGTCCTCGACCGTGACGAGAAGGCCTGGTGATCGTTTCTTCCGGCGTGAAGGCAACCAAGCACGTTCTCGTCACCGCTGTTCTCGCCGGCGCGGCAATCATGGCCGCTCCGGCCCTCGCCGGCGCGGCTGCGCCCGCACCGGCACTGCAGGCAGCGGACAAGCGTCCACCTCTGCCCGACGCCACGGACGAGGCGTTCAACCAGGAATGCCTCGCCGCGCACAACTCCTACCGCGCCCGGCACGGCGCCCCGCGGTTGACCCTGGACGATGCCGCCATCGCGCACGCCGTGCAACGCGCCCAGGTCGCCTCAACGCAGGACGGGCTCTCGACGCCGGGGCCGGGCTCGAAGGGCTACGGAGAGAACCGCTACTGGTTCGCCACGCACGAGAACGAGCCCGCGACGTGCGAAGAGGCGGTGCGGCTCTGGTACGAGACCCGCTGGACGGGCGGCTACGACTGGGACCGGCCCGGATACTCGCCCGACACCGGCTCCTTCACGCAGGTCGTGTGGAAGTCCAGCGACGTCCTCGGCTGCGGCCGGGCCGCGGGCCGACCGCCCGGCGAGGAGTCGTTCCAGACGTACATCGTCTGCAGTTACGGCCCGGCGGGGAACGTCGCCGGCAGGTTCCGGGACAACGTCGGGGCACCGATGGATGACGATTGAGGCCCTGGCCGGGCGCTTCTTCGAGATCGGCGTGCTGCCGCACCGCCCTCGTACCGGACGTACTCGGGCGAGAGAAGCCCGGCCCGCCGCAGCCCCGGATCGCCGACCCGCTCCAGCCAGGCCCGCAGATCGCGCTCCGGGCGGGCCCCGGCCGGCACCTCCAGCCGCCACACCACCTACCGCCGCGCGACCAGGTCCGCGAGCGCGGCCGACACGTCGACCCCGGGCAGCGCGGCCCGGATCTCCCGGGCCGGCCGTACGCCGTCGCACAGCGCGAGCACGGCCCGCGCCGCCGCGGTCAGGGCCTGCCGCGGCCGGCCCGGGACGGTCACCTCCTCACCCGTCTGGCGGACGAACGGCACCCTCCGGGGCGCCACCCACTCCCGCAGGGCCGGGTCCGCGTCCAGGATCGCGGCGAGGGCGTCGACGGCCCAACTGGCGAAGTACACGCGGGAGTCCGCGAGGAAGCCCGGCCCGGGGTCGACCTGCACCCCGTCGGCGGCGGCCAGGTCCCAGCGGCCCCAGCCGACGGGGCCGAAGAACCCCGATGGTGTCGTTCTTGACGCAGAACCGCTGCCAGTGGTGGGCCACCAACTCCTCGCGCTGCCGCGGCATGCTGGTGCGGCCGGCGGCGGTCGGCGTCCAGTTCAGGAACGGGGCGATCCCCGTGCGCAGCACGGCCGGGTTCTGCCAGGCCACGGCGGCCCGGAAGCGCGGCGAGGCCGCGATCTCCTGGAGCAGCCGGGCGTGCGCACGGCGCCCTCCTCGAAGGCCCCGATGAAGCCGTCCCATTCCGGACCGGCGAGCGGATCGCCCGGCCCGAACTTGTCCGCGGCCAGACCCAGCCCCGGCGGCGCCGTGCGCAGGACCCCCTCGGCGGGGAAGCCGGGGCCGCGGAGCGCGAAGTGCTCCCACAGCCGCCACCCGCCCGAGGTCAGGTACACGTTCTCCGGTGTGTCCGACATGGCGGAGCTCCTTCCAGCCCGAGGGGGTGGCCTGGCCGGCGGCGCCCGCCGCCCCCGGCACCTGCCGGAACCTCTCGGGCGCCACCCTGGCTGCCCGGAACACTGCCGCCGCCCGCACCGCGGCCGCCAGGGAAGGAGCGGCAGCACCGTCCGCCGGTCCTGCTGCGCGTTTGTCCCTATGGCCGGGGAGGGGCGGGGCGGCAGGGTGGGACCGCTGACCGATCGATTGCGGGAGGACCGAGGCGATGAGTGACAGGGACACCGACGAGAGCCGCTACCGGGTCGTGCACAACGACGAGGAGCAGTACTCGATCTGGCGGGCGACCGCGAACTGCCGGCCGGCTGGCACGACGAGGGCACCGCAGGCACCCGGCAGGAGTGCCTGGACCACATCGGCCGCGTGTGGACCGACATGCGCCCGCTGAGCCTGCGCCGCAGCCTGGCCGAGGCCGCCGGCGCCTGACGGGGGACACACACGCCGCCCGGCGTGGCTGAGGCGCGGGGGAACCGAGCCCCGCCGGCCGGCGTGCCCGCCCCTCCGAGCAGCCGGCGGGGCCTGATACGGCAGCCCGGCCGAACCGCCCGGACGGTCGGCCGTACAGAATGCCGGCGCACTGCCCGAGGCGAGCGCCTGGCCGGGCGGCTTGCCTGCCGCGGCTTTTCGGCGGTCCCCTCCGGACAGTCGCGCCGGCGGCTGCATGGCTCGAGGAGCAGGCCACGGCGCGGGAAGTAGGATCTGCCGGATGCGTAACCACCTCATACCCAGCCCGCGTCGCGCAGCGGATCCGATGCCACTTCCAGTGGCTGGGAAGCGTCCCAGGCTGGAGGCTCTGGACGGCCTCCGGCTGATAGCAGCCCTCATGGTTGTTTTTCACCACTATGTAGGGTTTGCGGGTAATTCTGAGGCTTCCAAGAACGCTTGGACCAAGCCGGTGGACGTGATGTTTCCCACCGCGTCCTGGCTCGCCTCGTACACCTGGACCGGGGTGGAGTTCTTCTTCATCATCAGCGGCTTCGTGATCTGCATGAGCAGCTGGGGCCGCAGCCTGGGCGACTTCTTCACCTCCCGCGTGGTGAGGCTCTACCCCGCCTACTGGTTCGCCGTCCTGGCCACCACGGCCGTGGTGACCCTGTGGCCGCTTGTCGTGCAGCCGCTGGGCGCGAAGGACGTCCTGCTCAACCTCACCATGCTGCAGGAGCCGTTCCGTGTCGCGTCCGTCGACGCCGTCTACTGGACGCTCTGGGTCGAGCTCCGCTTCTACCTGCTGTTTGCACTGGTGGTGTGGAAGGGGGTGACCTACCGCCGGGTGATCCTGTTCTGCGCGCTGTGGACGGTCGCCTCCGTACTGGTCACCTCAGGACGGGCGCCGTTCGCCAACTACATCGTCATGCCCGAGTACTCGCCCTACTTCGTGGCCGGCGTGGCCATGTACCTGATGCACCGCTTCCGGCCGACCCTGCTGCTGTGGGGCATCGTGCTGATCTCATGGCTGTTCTCGGTCCGGCAGGTTGCCCTGTACAACGACGCCCTGGCCGCCAGCCTCGGCCGTAGTCTGGACGCCAAGCCGGCCATCGCCCTGATGACCCTCGGCTACCTCGTGATGCTCGCGCTCGCGCTCGGCCGGCTGAGCTGGGTGCGGGGGAAGTGGCTCACCGTGGCCGGTGCGACCACGTACCCGCTCTACCTCCTGCACGAACACATCGGCTGGACCGGCATCCGGCTGCTGCGCCATCACCTCTCTCCGTGGACGCTGGTCGCCGTGATGACCCTCGGGATGCTGGCCGCGTCCTGGCTGGTCCACCGCTTCCTCGAACGACCCTTGTCCGCAGCCCTGAAGCGGGGCCTCACCCGGGCCCGCGGTTCAGTTCGCGCGCACTCGGACGCCGCGACGGCTGGCTGAACGCCGACGGTGGTCACGCCGACGGCCGGCGCAGCGCGCCCGACTTCGACGGGCCGGAACCGTTCAGGCATGGAGAGGGGGAGGGAGGATCCTTGCGGGATCCTCCCTCCCCCCAACAGGCTGGTTCTCCGAGGTCAGAGGATGATGTCGTAGGTGCTCCAGCCGACACCGATCAGGGTGCGGTCGGGTCCGATGAAGTCATAGAGCTCTCCGTTGCGGGTCAGACCCACTTGCTCCGCCGGGCCGTCGCTGTTGAGGTCGGCGGCGTAGGGGGTCCAGTCGGAGTTCCACCAGGCGACGCCTACGACGCTGGGGTTGCCGAGGCTCATGGCATCGTCGTTGCTGGTGTTGGGGTAGAGGTAGAGCTTGCCGTCGTTGCGGTGTGCCAGAACGTCGATCTTGTAGTCGTTGTCGAGGTCTGCGAATCGGAGGGTGGTCCAGTCCGCGGCTCCCCAGCCGATTCCGATCGAGATCCGGTTGCCGAGGGTCTGGGTACCGGTACCGCCCTTGTGGGGGTAGACCCACAGGTTGCCGCTGCCGTCCCGGCCGATGACGTCGGTGCGGCCGTCGCCGTTGATGTCCCCGAAGCCGAGGTCGTAGGCGTTCCAGCCGGTTCCGATCAGGACGGGGTTGTTGAGCGTATTGGTTCCGGTACGTCCTGTTCCCGGATACAGGTACAGGTCACCCAGGTGGTTGCGGGTGACGATGTCGGTGTAGCCGTCGTTGTTGAGGTCGGACGTGTAGATGTTGGTCCAGTGGTCACGCCACCAGCCGTTGCCTGCGAAGTACCGGGTACCGAGCGTGCTCGTGCCCGTTCCGCCGGTGCCGGGGTAGATCCAGAGCTCGCCATTGGCATCACGGGTGACGATGTCGGTGTAGCCGTCGCCGTTGTAGTCGGGCCGGCTCTGCGTGCCGCTGGTCCACAGGCTCTGTCCGGAGGCGTTGTAGAGGACGAGTGCGCCCCTTGGCTGGAGTACGGCGTACGAGTACGGCGTGCTGGTCTTGGTGCTCCACAGCGCCGTCTTGCCGTCCGCGGCGTAGACGACGAAGTTCCCGTCGCTCTGCATGCGGGCCACGGCGCCCGGGTTCCCGGTGGTCCTGGTCGCCCAGACGGGCTTCTTGTCCTTGGTGTACAGCACGAGGTTGCCGTCGGCCTGCATCACGAGCTTGGCGTTGCCGCTGGAGAACTCCTGCCCGGAGGCGAGGGTGGTCCCGGAGGGGATGCGTGGGCCGGGCACGCCGTCGATCTCGAACCGGTTGGCGAAGGAGCCGACGGTGGTGCTGTCTGCGGTGAGCCGGCCGGGCCAGCCGACCATGGTGTTGTCAGCTTGGCGGGCCCACAGGTCGGTGATGCTGTCGCCGTTGAGGTCACCGGCTGCGGCGAGGGTCGGGTAGGCGGCCTGGGAGACGCCGGAGCCGATCTTGGAGCGCGTCTGGGTGCCCCAGGTGGCGAGGTCGACGGCCTGGTCTGCTTCCTGGCTCCTCTTGCCGTGCGTCTGCAGGATGTCACCTGTGGCGCTGTCGCGCAGCCAGAGGTCCGGCACGCCGTCCTTGTTGATGTCGCCGGGGGCGATGACGGTGTACTTGTCCCAGTCGGTGCCGCCCACGAGCACGGGCGCGGTGTCGTCCAGGGAGCCCCAGATGGTGTTGTAGTACGCCCAGAGCTTGTTCCCCTGTTTGACGAGGACGTCCGGGACCTTGTCGCCGTTGAGGTCTCCGGGCGCGATGATCTGCTCGGCGTTCGACCAGTGATCGTTTCCGGGCAGGTTCACCCCCATCGGGATGGGGTTGTGGACTGCGCCCCGGCCGTTGTTGCCGTAGATCGACAGAACCTTGTTCGTGGCACCCGCCGGCTGCTCGAGGGCCAGCATGTCGTTGTAGCCGTCATCGTCCCAGTCGCCGAGGGTGGCGACCTGGGCGCCGGCGAAGGACTTGCCGGAGCTGACTGACGCCGAGAACTTTCCGTTGCCCTGGCCGGTGTAGGTCAGGAGACTGCCGAAGAGGTCGGCGCTCCAGATGTCGCGCAGGCCGTCGCCGTTGAGGTCGTGGGCCGTGTCGACGGTTGCCGTACGGCCCGCGTAGAACTGGTAGGCGGTGGTGTCGGAGCGATTGCCGGCGGCGTCCTGGCTGAAGGCGTAGACGAAGTGCGGGCCTGCGCCGGGAGGGGTCAGCCTGGCAGTGAACGAGGTGCCGGCGGCGACGGAGGCGCTCTTCACCTCCGGATCCCAGTCGGTGTAGTAGCCGTACCAGGTGAGGTCCTCGACGCCGTTGTCGGAGAGGGTGAAATCCCCTTCCTGGCGGGCCTTTCCGGTGCCCTGGGGCCAGCCGTTCCTGCCGTCGGGGAAGACGGCCGAGGAGATCTTCGGTGCTTTTGCCGGCCGGGTGCGGTCCACGGTGAACTTGCAGGTCTGGGACCAGGCCGACTGGGCGCCGTCCTGGTCGGTCGTCCGCGCCTTCCACTCGTAGCTCCCGTTCGGCAGGGAGGTGTCGGGGACCGCCCAGGTCGCGACCTTGCCGTTGTTGGCGGAGACGGACAGGCTGGCGGCGGGCGTGCTCTGGCCGGACTTGAAAATCTGGAACTCGGTGGTCAGGTTCCCCGAGTCACGGTCGGAGGCCGTTGCGTACAGGCTGATCGTGGCATTGCCGATCGCGCCACCCTGGAGGCAGGGCACCCACGGCGACGTACCCGGGTCGGACGGGGTGTTGGGCGGGTTGTTGTACTCGATCTCCAGCGTCATCGTCTTCGCGTCGAAGCGCTTCCACTGGAAGACGTCGCTCTCGTTCGGCGCGAACAGGCCCAGGGTCACGCTCGACCGGTTGTTGGCCGCGGCTTCCTGTACGGCCTTGGTCGCGTTGAACTCCAGGTTGCCTGCCTCGCAGCCGGGCCGTCCCTTGGCGTCCTTGACGGCGTCCAGGTACTGGCCCTTGGCGGGCTGGCGGTCCCACGTCGTCTGGGGGGAGATCGGCCCGGTCGACCACAGCTCAACCAGAGTCTTGGTGCAGGACCAGGACCAGGTCTCCTTGATCCGGAAGGTGGCCTTGGTCACCTGGGCGCCCTTGACGCCGGAGGTGTCGAGCTGGAAGTAGGAGCGGGAGAGCCCGTTCGTCTCGGACTCGTAGCCGACTCGCACGTCCTCCTTGGTGTTCCAGTACGAGTTTGATCGCCAGGTGCGGTAGGCCCACGCCCAGTTCTGCCGTTCGCCCCAGGCCACCGACGGGTCGATGAAGACGGGGTACTTCGTCTCCGTAGCGGTGAGGAGGGCCTGGTCGGGCTTGATCTCCAGCGTGCCGTTCGCGACGGTGGCGGGCATCTGGGCGTTCTTCGCGCCCGACGGCGTGACGAAGGCGTCCGAGGGGGCGGTGGCGGTGGCGGTGTCTGTTCCACCGTCTGCGCTGAGTGCCTGCATGCCAGTCGGCGCTTGGGTAGCGCCCGCTGTGGTGGTGGAGTCCCACATCAAGGGGGCAGGCGAGGTGAAGACGAGCTCGCCGGCCGGGTTGACGGCGGTCAGCAGACCGGTTGTCGCGTCCCGGCTGACGTTGAGGCCCACGGTGTCGATCTTGAACTTCAAGGTGGCGAGGTCGGGGTGCTTCGCTGCAGCGGGGGTCTTGACGACCAGCAGCTGGGAGAAGCCCTCGACCTCGGCCTTCAACTGAAGGTCAACGTCCGGCAATACGTTCGCGTACGTGGCCACGTTCGCCGCCAGGGTCGGCTTGGGCAGTGCTGTCGGCCACGAGAACGACAGCGTCCGACCGTTTCTCACGCCCGTCAGCAGCGGGCCGGCCCCGCCTCCCGAGAAGGCGATCGAGACGGCCGAGGCCTTGGGCCTCACCTTTCCGTCGGCCGCGAATTCCAGCGTCGGATCGGTTGGCACCCAGCCCCCGGCACGCCGCACCCGCACGGTCGTCCCGTGCCGCTTGACCGACCACTTCCCCGTCGGCAGCGCCCACGTGTCCGAGGTCTCGGTCCGTGCCGAGACGAGCTCGAACGGCTGCCCGGTCTCCTTCGCCTTGGCGAGGGCGAAGTCGGCTGCCGTCATGGAGCCCTCCGCCACGGGATCCGTGGCGGCCGAAGCGCTGCCAGAAGGCTGGAAAATACTGAGTCCGGTTACGGTCATAGCGCCCGCCAATGCGATGCATATGAGCCGCGAAATCCCCCGCCCACCCGAAAGTATCGGCCGGGCCTCTCTTATTCTCACGTAAACTCCAACTGTCGGATTTCACCGCGACTCTACCGGGCGTGAGGTTACCCAGCCCGCTGTGACCAGCAGATTTTAAGCCACGCATACGCCGGGTATCCGTTTGGTTACCAAGATCCATCTTGCTCGCACTGTGTCCGATACGCCCACAATGAATCGGACCTGACTGTGCGTCGGGTAGGGGTGCGGATCCCTGTTAGCCTGCGCCGGTGAATTGTGTAGATAGATGGGGTGGGGTGTGAGAACATTTCACAGACGAGGATTTTCCGCGGCGTTGGCCGCGGCGATCCTCTCAAGCGTGTTGCCTGGCTCAATTGCCATGGCCGAAAGCAAACCACGGCCGGCGCTGCCGGACCTCAAGCAGCCGAAGGCCGTACCCGTCGCGCCGGTCCGCGCCGGCGGGGCGAAGAAGCCGGACGCCGCGGCGAAGAACCCGTGGAAGGCACCCAAGGTTGCCTGGCCCGCGCCGGGAACCGCCGAGGTGGACCTGGCGTCCGCCCCGGTCTCGAAGTTGTTCCTCTCCGGTAGCGCGTCGCAGGCTCCGGGCGTCGGTGCACGCTCCCAGCAAGCCGGCAGGCTCCCTGTCGCCGTGTACACCGCGCCGGGCAAGGCGGCAGAGGCCCCCTCCAAGGTGAAGGTGTCCGTCTCCGGCAAGGACGCCGCCCGCAAGGCCGGCGTCGACGGCATGCTGCTGTCGGTGGGCCGCTCGGACGGCGCGAAGCAGGCCGCAACGGCGAAGGTCGAGGTCGACTACAACACCTTCCGCAACGCCTACGGCGGCGATTACGCGGCGCGCCTCCACCTCGTGGAACTTCCCGCGTGTGCGCTGACGACCCCGGACCGCCCGGAATGCCGCGCCCAGAAGCCTCTCCAGACCCGCAACGACACCCGCTCGGGCAAGCTCACCGCCCAGGTCACCACACCGGCCGCGGCCGCGCCTTCGGCTAAGTCGGGCGCGGCCGCGATGTCCGCTGCCGCAGGCGCCGCCGGCGCGACCGTCCTCGCGGCGACCGCCGGCGCGTCCGGAGCGACGGGTGACTACAAGGCCACCCCGCTCCAGCCCTCGGGTTCCTGGAGCGCCGGCGGCTCCACCGGGGCCTTCTCGTGGTCTTACAACGTCAGCATCCCGACCACCCCGGGCGGGCTCGATCCGAAGATCAGCCTGTCCTACAGCTCCCAGACGGTCGACGGGCGGATGGCCGCCTCCAACAGCCAGGCCTCATGGATCGGCGACGGATGGTCCTGGGAGCCCGGCTTCATCGAGCGCAGGTACAAGGCCTGCAACGATGACAAGACCGGTGCCACGAACACGACCAAGGTCGGGGACCTGTGCTGGTTCAACGACAACGCCACGCTGTCGCTGAACGGCAAATCGACGGAGCTCGTCTTCGAGCAGGGCAAGGGCTGGCACCCTGCCGCCGACTCCGGCGAGAAGGTCGAGAAGCTGACCGACGCCTCCAACGGCGACGACAACGGTGAGCACTGGAAGATCACCACGACCGACGGCACCCAGTACTTCTTCGGCCTGAACCGGCTGCCGGGCTGGAAGGACGCCGCCACCCCGACGACGAACTCGGCCTGGACCGTGCCCGTCTTCGGCAACCACCCGGGCGAGCCCTGCTACAACGCCTCCTTCGCCAGCGGCTGGTGCCACCAGGCCTGGCGCTGGCAGCTCGACTACGTCGTAGCCCCCGGCGGCAGCGCCATGGCGTACTACTGGAAGACCGAGACCAACAACTACGGCCGGAACGTCTCGGAGTCCACCGGCAAGGCCACGGTCACCCCGTACATCCGCGGCGGCTGGCTCGACCACATCGACTACGGCCTGCGCGCCGACAGCGTGTATACCGCCAAGGCCATGGGCCAGGTCACGTTCGACGTCAACGAGCGCTGCCTGACCGGCTGCACCACCTTCGACGAGACCAACGCCAAGAACTGGCCCGACTCCCCGTACGACCTGTTCTGCAAGGACGGGTCCACCGAGTGCAAGGACCAGTACTCGCCGACGTTCTGGTCACGCATGCGCCTGACCGGGATCAACACGAAGATCCTCACCAGCGGCGCCTACCAGGACGTCGACTCCTGGAAGCTCGAGCAGGACTTCCCTCCTTCCGGCGACGGCATATCCCGGGCCCTGTGGCTGAAGTCGATCACCCGGACCGGCAAGTCGGGCAGTGGCGCAGACGTGCCCCTGCCGCCCGTCACCTTCGCCGGTGAGCAGCGTCCCAACCGCGTCGATGCGACCGGCGACGGCCTGGCACCGTTCGTCCGGCTGCGCATGTACCAGGTGACCACCGAGACCGGCGGCACTGTCGGCGTCACCTACTCCCAGCCCGACTGCACCGCCGCGACGCTGCCCAAGCCGGACGAGACGAACACGACGCGCTGCTACCCCGTCAAGTGGGCCTGGGAGGGCGACACCTCCAAGGTTGACTGGTTCAACACCTACGTGGCGACCCAGATCGTGGAGGGCGACAACATCGCCGCCTCGCCCGACAAGGTGACGTCCTACAGCTACGTGGGCGGTGCCGCCTGGGCCAAGAGCACGGACGAGTTCACCAAGGCCGACGATCGCGTCCACTCCGTGGCGCGCGGCTACGGACTGGTGCAGACGCGAACCGGAGCCGCCGACGACGCCAAGACGCTCTCGGAGGCCCGCTACTTCCGCGGCCTGGACGGAGCGGAGGTCAAGGACTCCACCGGGGCAGTCGTCGTCGACCGGACACCGTTCGCCGGCACCCCGCGCGAAACAGTGCTCTACAACGGCGACGACACGACCAAGCCCCTGACGGCCACGTCCGTCACTCCGTGGTCCTCTGCCGCCGCCGCGACCAGGAAGCGCACGGACCTGCCCGACCTGGTCGCGGTCAAGACGGGCACGGAGAAGCAGTCCACCCGAGTGACCGTCACCGGCGGTACGCGCACGGTCGAGTCCACGAGTCACTTCGATGACTACGGCATGGTGGACTGGGTCTCGGAGACCGGAGACACGGCCAAGTCCGGGGACGAGAAGTGCACGACCAGCACGTACGCCCGCAACACGGACACCTGGATCCTCAACAAGGTCAGCCGCATCACATCAGTCGCCGCGCCCTGCGGGACACCTGCGAGCGGGCCGGCCGACATCATCAGCGACGTCCGCACCTACTTCGACAACGCCGCCCTCGGCAGCGTCCCGGGCAGCGGCCTGATGACGAAGATCCAGAAGATCAACGGCAGGGGCGACGACTACGACACCGTCTCCAGCGTCCCCTCCACCTGCGGCGCCGCAAAGAACGAGCTCTGCTACGACATCCACGGCCGCCAGCTCGCGGCCGCCGACGCGTACGGCAAGGTCACCACGACCGCCTACACCCCGGCCACGGGCGAGGCGCCGACCTCGATGACGGTCACCAACCCGCTGGGTCACGTCGTCACCTCCGAGGTGGACCCGCTGCGCTCGCAGCCGACGAAGGTCGCCGACGCCAACGGCAAGGTGACCACCACGGCCTACGACGCCCTCGGCCGTATGACGAAGGTCTGGCTGCCGAACTGGACCGTGGCCGACAACCCGAACACCCCCAGCCGCGTCTTCGAGTACACGATCCGCAACGACGGCCCGAACGTCACCACCTCGAAGACCCTGACCCACGACCACAAGTACGCCACCGTCCACTCCATCCAGGACGGCCTGCTGCGCGAGCGCCAGACGCAGACGCAGTCGCCCGACCTGGCCGGACGCCTCGTCACCGAGACGTTCTACGACACCCGCGGCCTGGCCTGGCGCAGCTCCGGTACCTACTACGCCGACGGCGCCCCGTTGCCCGACCTCGTGACCGGCGCCGAGACCGCCTACCCGTCGTCCACGGACACCCTCTTCGACGGTGCGGGCCGACCCACGGCGGTCATCGCCAAGAAGTTCGGCACCGAGACGAAGCGCACCACCACCAGCTACGCCGGTGACACGACCACGGTCGTACCGCCCACGGGAGGGGTGGCCACCGCCGTCGTCACGGATGCCCTCGGACGCACCGTCGAGCGCAAGCAGTACACCAACGCCGACCGCACGACATCGCAGTCCACCCTGTACAGCCACGACAAGCTGGGCCGGCTGGCACAGGTCACCGACCCGGGCAACGCCAAGTGGACGTACACCTACGACGTCCGCGGCCGCCTGGTCGAGACGAGCGACCCCGACAAGGGCATCACCAAGACCGCTTACGATGCCGGCGACCGTGCAACGGATGTCACCGACGCCCGCGGCATCACCCTGCACACCGACTACGACGACCTCGGCCGTCCGGTCGCCACCAAGCAGGGCACGACGACCCTGACCGCACACGTCTACGACACCGTCGCCAAGGGGCAGCTGACCAAGTCGGTCCGCTACGACAACGGCAAGGCGTACGAGTCGGAGATCCTCTCCTACAACCACCTGTACCAGCCGCTCGCCAGCACGGTGACCATCCCGTCCACCCCGGACACCGGGGCGCTGGCCGGCACCTACCAGTGGTCCAACACGTACAACATCGCCGGTCAAATCCTGACCACCAAGCAGCCGGCTGTAGGCGGCCTTCCGGCCGAGACGGTCGGCAGCACCTACAAGTCGGTCTCCGGCCTCCTCAACAGCATGGGAGCCGGCACCAGCCGTCTGGTCTCGGCCATGGCCTACGACCACTACGGCCGCAGCATCCGGTCGGAGCACGGAGCCCTCGGCCAGCGCCTCTACCGCACGAGCGAGTACGACGAGCACACCGGCGAGGTCACCCGCTCCTACACCGACCGCGACCTCGCGCCGCAGCGGATCGAGGACACCAAGTACGGCTACAACCCGGCCGGCAGCATCACCTCCATCGCAACCGCCTACGGCCAGGACGCCCTCCGCACCACCGACACCCAGTGCGTCAAGCTCGACGCGCTGAACCGCATCACCCAGGCGTGGACCAACAAGGGCGAAACCTGCGCGACGTCCCCGTCGGCGACGGTGATCGGCGGCGAGGACCCGTACTGGACCACGTACACCTACGACGCGGTCGGCAACCGCAAGACCGAAACCAAGCGCAAGACGGGATCGGGCCCGACGGCTGACATCGTCCGCACCTACCAGGCCCCGACCCCCGGCAAGCACGACCTCCCCAAGGTGACGCAGACCGGAGTCGACCCGCACGAGGAGGTGTTCACCTACGACGCGGTCGGCAACACCAAAACCCGCAAGACCAGCACCGACGCCGAGACGCAGTACCTCGACTGGGACGCCGAAGGACATCTGAAGACCCTCAACCAGGGCACCTCCAGCAACTCCTTCGTCTACGACACCGCCGGCCAGCGCCTGCTCCGCAAGGACAGCAAGGGCACCACGCTCTACCTGCCCGGCGGCAACGAACTGCGCCTGGACAAGACCGGCACCGTCTCGGGCACCCGCTACTACGGCGGCGTGGCGATGCGCGAGGGCGGCAAGCTGACCTACCTCTTCGCCGACCACCACGGCACCGGCACGATGCAGGTGACCGCGGACGCCACCCAGACGGTCACCCGCCGCAAGACCGGCATCTTCGGCGAGGACCGCGGTCCCCAGCCGACGGCCTGGGCCGGCGACAAGGGATTCGTCGGCGGCACCAAGGACACCGACACCGGCCTCACCCACCTGGGAGCCCGCGAGTACGACCCGGTCACCGGCCGCTTCATATCGGTCGACCCGCTCATGGACCTGTCCAGCTCCCAGCAGATGCACGGGTACGTCTACTCCAGCAACAACCCCGTCAGCCTCTCCGATCCCACGGGCCTCATAGAAAGGGACTGCTGGAACGGCCACTGCGACGGCCACTACAACCCCCGACACGACAAGAAGAGCGTCAACGACCCGACACGCAAGACGGGACTGACGGGCGGCTACGACAGCTACAACAAATACAGAGCGCCGACGCTGCTGGAAGACGACTACGGCTTCCCGATCCAGCTCCCCGAGAAGAAGCCGCAGCTCTTCATCAAGCTGTACGCCCAGCAGTACATCAAACAAACCAGCAGATTCGGCCTCGGATTCTCCGAGCAGGACGACTGGATCAACAAGACCCAGGCGATGATAAACGCCTGCCAAGAGATCAAGTGTGACGAGTTCGAAGACTATGTGATCCAGCACGGCATCGCCGTCGAAGCCGTGTACGGCCCCTTCGAGGGCCGCAACGTCAACGTCCGGTCAGCCCCCCTTCCCTCCAACGCCCGCAAGATACCCACGAGCAGGCCAACCAGCTGCCAGTGCTTCCTCGCCGGTACCAAGGTCCAACTGGCCGACGGCACGACCAAGAACATCGAGGACGTACAACTCGGCGACGAGGTCCTGGCCACCGACCCGCGCTCCGGTGAAACCGGAAAACGCCCGGTCACACGCCTGATCGTCACCGAAGACGACAAGCACTTCAACAAGCTGTCCATCGCAACGGAAGCAGGGATCAGCGAACTCACAGCAACACACGAGCACCCCTTCTGGTCCCCTTCCGAGCACGCGTGGCTGGAGGCCGCCGACCTCAAGCCCGGCATGTCGCTCCTCACGAGCGAAGGAACGACGGCCATCCTCACGGCCAACCACCCGTTCACCCAGCACGCCAAGACCTACAACCTGACGGTCGAAGACCTCCACACGTACTATGTGCTGGCGGGTAAGACTCCGGTACTCGTTCACAATTCGAATGAGCTCTGTGGTGTAAAGCTAACGCGAGGCGAAAAGGTTGCTGCGGCTGTTGGTGTAGATGATTTGTCGCCAGCGTTGCGGAAGAGTCTCACTGGGTTCATGAAGAAGAGTCCTGGAGACGCCGAAATCCCAGGAATCATTCGCCTCCCTGAAGGCGGCGCCGAGTTTAGCTATAAGGTGCCTGGCAGGGTTCCGGGATCATTTGCAATCTATCGGAAGCGAGTTGACGCTGAAGGTGTCACGGAGTTGGCGTACAAGACAACGTGGCTCCCTGACGGAACAATTGCACACATCAAGTTCAAGTAGGGTGAGGTTGCATGGAGCCAGAAGCGTTCGATGCGCTGACCGGCCTAATCCGCTGGGTCGATTCACTGGACGGGGTGATTGAAGCCGCCAACCTGTGCGACCTCAGGGAAGGGCATTCGGTGCGCCTGGACCGCCCAGCTGTGAGGAATGTTCTGCGAAGGTGCATATCCGGAGAGCTGAGCGTCCAAGACTTGCCCAGGTGGGCCGGTGCTGTGCATATGCTTGATCGCGTAGAGATCGCAGAAGAAGACGTAGAGTTGCTGACGCAGTTCCTCTTCGAGGTTTCGACGCCAGAGCTGTTTGTGCCGGTTACCGTCGACGTGTGTCGGCAGTGGATCGCTCGGCTCGAATAGACAGCAGCGGTTGACTCAGCAGCGACCCAGAGGCCCAGACGGAGAACCCTCCGTCTGGGCCTCTGGGGCGTGTGACGGCAACGGTGACGGCAACGTCAGCGGACGACGGCTACGGCGGGTGGGTCTTCAGGGTCTTCGTCGGTCGGGGTGAGGGCGTTGCTGAGGGTGTCGATGGCTTGGCGTTGGAGGCGGAGGCGTACGTGGGCGTAGACGCCGGCGGTGACGCCGATATGAGCGTGGCCGAGGAGTTCCTTGATCACGACGAGTTCGACGTCCTGCTCCAGGAGCAAAGTGGCGGTTGCGGCAGCCGTTGCATCGGCCTGGGGCGGGCATGGCTGGCCTCTTCAGCCACCCGCCAGCAGTTCTTCCGCTCGACGCCGAACAGCAGCCCAAGCACGAAGGCGTGGGCCGTGGCGCGAGGCTCGACCCGCTTGAACCGGCCGCGATCCGGGCATGCCCCGGTCGAACATCGCCCGCCACCGGGCTGCGTCTATGCTGTGCCCCGCGGCCACCGCACGATCTTCCGGAGTTCATGCAACCCTTGATGATCAGGCGGTGGCCGTTGCCGTTCTCACCCGGCCACGCCACACGATCGCGAAGTCGCACAGGAGTACTGGGAGGCGAAGAAGGGTAGCGCGGCCGTGGCCGATCCGGGGTGGGGGGATTGTGGTGGCCGGGTGGTGCGGTGGCATGGTGGCGGGAACTCTCTGTACTGCGGCTCATTTTTGTGGCAGTCCCCCGCCCGGCAGGGTGGCCAGGTAGTGGTCCAGGGTGTGGTGTGGGGTCCAGCCCTGGGAGTGGGCGCGGGTCAGGTCCAGGACCACCGAGTGGGCCAGTTGGTCCACCGCGTAGCGGCTCAGGAGCGGCTCGCCGCCGCGGGCCAGGGCCTCCGCGGCGCGGGCGGCCGTACGGGCCAGGGCCGGCGGGAGGTGGCGGATGCGGGCCGTGATGCCGTGGGCGCGCAGCACCCGGCGTACGGTCTCGTCCCGCGCGTACGGTTCCGCGTCGGCCACGTTGTACGCACCCGGTGCCCAACCGGCCGCCGCGAGCGCTGCGTCGGCCAGGTTCTCCACCGCCGTCAGACTGAGCAGGACGTCCGGGCCGGGGAGGAACAGCGTCCCCGCCCGCACCCGGGACAGGATGCGGGGGAGCAGGGTCGTGTCCCCGGGTCCGTAGACGGCCCGCGGCCGGAGCACCACCGCCCCCGCGGCGAGGGCCAGTGCCTCGCCCTCCGCCTTGGTCCGCCCGTACGCGTTCAGCTGGCCGGCACGCGGGTGGTCCTCGCCGACCAGGCTGCGGTCCGGGCGCGGGTCGTACACGCTCGCACTGCTCACCCACACCACCGGCAGGCCGCGGGCAGCCTGGAGCAGCCGTGCGGTTCCGCCGACGTTGACCGCGTGCATCTCCGCCTCGGCCGGCGAGCCGGGCGCCGGATCGCCCACAGCCGCCGCGCAGTGCACGACGAGGTCCGCCCCGGCGAGGTCCGGGAGTTCCCGGGCGGCGTCCCAGAACTGGTGCTCCCCGACGGGACCGGGCCGGCGGCCCACGCACACCACCTCCGCCCCGCGCGCGGCGGCTGCCCGGGCCACGTGCCCGCCGCAGAAGCCGCTCGCCCCCGTGACCGCGATACGTATACGTGTCATGCGCCCGCCGCCTTCACCGTGAGGACCCGCCACCCGGGCAGGGCCGCTCCGCGGTCCACGCGGGCCCGGACGACCCGCGGCCGGTACGGGGCCAGCGCCGCCAGGACGTCGGCCAGCTGGGCCCGGGCCAGCCGGGCACCGGGGCAGGCGTGCGGGCCTGCGCCGAACACCAGGTGGGCGTCGGCCGGCGCGGCCGGATCCAGGGCGTCGGGGTCGCGCCGGTGCGCCGCGGCGGCATGCCGGGCCACCAGCAGCAGCCGGTCGCCCCCGCGGACCGCGCAGCCGCCGACGCTCCCGTCCGAGGCAGCCACCCGCGGCAGCACCGGCGAGGCCGCGGTCACCCGCAGCAACTCGTCGGCCAGCCGGGGCAGCAGCGCCGGGTCGGCGGCCTGCTCCCACAGCCCGGCGTCGGCACACCAGGCCACGGCCCGGGGCAGGGCGGCCACCGTGGTGTTGACGGCGGCCACCGCCACCATCGCCCCCAGCGCCCCGTCCACACCCCGTCGCACCTCCGCGGCGGCGCCGGCACGGGTACCAGCAGGGGCGCTGGCACCAGGGCCCGCGCCCGTGCCCGCCTCCGCAGCCAGGCCTGTGCCCGTGCCTGTGCCCGTGCCTGTGCCCGTGCCCGTGCCCGAATCCGAACCCGTGCCCGTGCCCGTGCCCGTGCCCGGGGCGGCGTCCGGGCCTGCGTACGGGCATGAGCCCGTGTTCGGGCCCGGTTCCGCGTCGGTGCCGGTGGCCGGGGCCGATTCCGGGTTCGTGTCCGCGCGTGCGGTCACGCCCGCGTGCGCGGTGGTGCCGGGGTGCGTGAACGTGCCCGCAGCGGTGCTCGCGCCCGCGGCCGGGCCGGCGTCGGGTTCCGGATGGACGGTGGTGCCGCGGCGTGCGGGCCACGCCGGGGTGGCGGGCGTGTGCCTGGCGCCGGCCATGGCCTCGCTTCCGGTCAGCAGGTCCCGCAGGGTGCGGGCCGTGCGGGTGGCTGCGGCCGCGGCGCCCGGGCGGGGCAGGCCCGGCAGGTGGTCGCGGACCGAGGCCGCCGCCGCGTCGGCGGCCGCGCGGGCCACCGCCACCGGTTCCGCGTCCGTGCCCAGCAGCCCGCAGACCACCGACCCGGACAGCTCCCGGGCCAGGGCCACCAGGTCCACCTCGCCGCCCGCGGCGAGCGGCGCGAGCCGCTGCTCCAGCAACGGCCGCCACTGCGCCCGAAGTTGCTCCACTCCGGCCGCGCCGAGCCCGTCGGCAAGGGAGCGCCGGTCCGCCCGGTGGCCGCTGCCCTCCTGGTCGAACAACACGCCGCCGCCGGGGGCGCCCGCCCCCGCCAGCGCCGCGCGCGCCGCGCCGCCCGTGGTGCCGGCAGCCGTCCGGTCGAGCGGGAGCCGGGTCAGGGCTTCCCGGTAGGCGGCCGCGTCATGGACGAGCAGGGTCCGCCCGATCCGGCGCACCCCGCGCCCGCCCCGCGTCGCGGCGAGCAGCCCGAACAGCAGCGGATGGCTGCGCAGATACACCCGCCGGTCCCGCCGCCGCGCTGCCGCCACGTCCCCGTCGGCCGCACCGGGCCGCGACTCCGCCGGGCCGTCGGTTGCCGCGCCCGCGTCCGCCGCGTCGGGCTGCGTTGTCTCCGAGTTGTGGGTCACTGTGCCCGTGCCTGCCGGTACGGGCGGTGTCGTGGCCGGGCCGTCGGTTGCCGCGCCCGCGTCCGCCGTGCTGGGGTGCGTTGTCTCCGAGTCGTCGGTCACCGCGCCCGTGTCCGCCGGTCCGGGTCGTGCCTCGGCCGGGTCGTCGGTCGCCGTGTTCGCGGCCGGGTACCCCACCGCGGCGCGGGAGGCGGTCGCGGCCCCGGCGCGCTCGTGTGTCGCTGACGGTGCCGTTGCCGCGGCACGGCTCGGCGTTGCATGCCCTGCCGTGCCCCGGACCGCGGCGGGCCGGACTTCCACGGCCGGTGACGCGGGCGCGGCCCCGGCGGCGGGGGCCTGGGCCGCCGCAGGTGCCGTCGCCGGCCGCACCGCTGCTCCGGCGGCCGGCGCTGCGCCCCGGGCCGGGCGCATCGCAGGGGCGGTCATCGGCCGGTCCGCAGGCGCGAGGCGGCCAGGGCCGCGGCTGCCGCGCGGTCCGGTTTGCGGGACCGCCCGGACAGCGGGACCTCCGCGAACAGCACCGCGTCGGGCCGGGCGGAGCCCATCCGCCGCAGCGGATCCGCCAGCGCGGCCCGCAGCTCCGGCTCGGCGGCGCCGCGTCGCGGCTGTACGACGGCCACGAGCCGCTCGTCGCCCGCCGACTCCGCGGTCCCGCCGGCCGGGACGCCGACGAGCACGGCCAGCTCCACCCCCGGCACGTGCAGCGAGGGCTCGTACAGCCCCGGGTAGATGTTCTCGGCGCGGCGCAGCACCATGTCCTTCGTCCTTCCCTCCAGGACGATCCGGCCCGTCCCGTCCAGCCGTGCGCGGTCCCCCGTCCGCACCCACGGGTCGGGCTCCTCGCCCAGGTAGCGGTCGCGGGCCGCCGGCCCCGCCAGCAGCAGCTGCCCGTCCTCGTCCGTCTTCGCCGCCACCCCCGGCAGCGGGGTGCCCACCAGGTCGCCGGGGCCGTCGTACGCGGCCTTCTCCCGGGCCTCCACGGCGGCCGCCGGGAAGAGCTCGGTCAGCGCGTACACCCCCCAGGCCTCGGCCGCGCCCGCGTCCCGTACGCGGCCCAGCAGTTCGGCGCCGGCCGGGGCCGAGCCCGTCCACACCCGGCCGTGGAAGCGGGCGTCCGCCCGCAACGCATCGCGGAGTTGAGGGGGTGTCAGGTAGGTGTCGGCCGGCTTCAGGCGGTGCAGCTGGCGGGCCAGGACCCGCGGCGAACGGGCGGGGAGGGCGACCGGGGCCCCACGGGTGAGCGCGGGCACGAGCACGAAGAACGTGCCCCCGAGCACCGGCCGGTCGCCGTCACCCCCGAGCCCCCCGGCCCCCGCCGGCTCCGCGGCCGCCGCGAACAGGGCGCTCACCGTCTCCATCCCGGCGGCCAGGCTCGCCCGCGTGTGCACCACGGCCCGCGGCTTCGAGGTGGTCCCCGAGGTGAAGACGATCACCGCGTCGGCGTCTCCGGCAACGGCGGCACCGCGGCCCGCCGCCCCGCCCGCCGGCCGCGGCGCCCGCAGGTCCAGCGCGGGCGCGCACCCCGGCAGCCGCGGCCCGACGGTGGCCACCGGCCCGCCGAGCCCGGCCAGGTCCGGCAGTGCGAGCCGGGCCCTGCGGGCCAGCGGCCGGGCCCACCCGGCGGCGGCCTGCGCGGCCGCGTCGGCCAGCACCAGCGAGGGCCGGGCCAGCGCCAGCCGGGCGCGCAGCACGTCCGGCCCGGCCCCGGGGTCGAGGACGGCCCCGCGCAGCCCGAGCCGCCACAGCGCCAGCAGCACGGCCAGGGCCCGCGGCCCGGGCCGGACGGCGACGCCGACGGTGTCCCCGGCCCGCAGCCCCCGCGCGTGCAGGCCCGCGGCGAACGCGTCGGCCAGATCGGCGAGTTCGCTGCACCGGGCCCGCACCCGGGGGGCGCCCGTACGGGAGGCGGTCAGGACGGCCGGCCGCTCGGGGCGGCTGCGCAGCGCGTGGTCGAGTCGGTCGAGCATCAGCGGGGGTCGTCCGTTCCGTGAGGGCCGCTGCCCTGGTCGAGGTACCAGCGGGCGGTGCCGAGGATCCCGTACGCCCGCAGCCGGCGCGTGGAGTTCTCCACGACCATGGACCGGCAGCGGCTGATCCGGTCGGTGTGGCGGCGTACGGCGTTCAGGAAGAGCCGGTCCGTGGGCGACGGCCGCCGCGGCATGCCGCCGACCGCCAGGTACAGCTCGGCGGTGATGGCCATGTTGTTCCCGGCGTGCATGCGGTACGGGGCCCGGAACTCGCCCCGCCGCACGTGCTGCGGCCGCAGCCGCCCGAACAGTGCGGCGAGGCCGACCAGGGCGGCGAACCCGGCCCGGCCGAGCGGCCCGTGCTCGTCCCGCCGGGCGGTGATCCGCCCGCACACCAGGCCCGGCCGGGCCGTCAGCGCCGCCCGCGCGGCCCCCGCCCAGCCGGGCCGGGGGAGGCAGTCGGCGTCCGTACGGGCCAGCAGGGTCGCGCCCTGCCCGATCGCGTACCGGAAGCCGGTGTCCACGGCGGAGCCGACCCCCTTCTCCGGCTCCTCCAGGACCCGCACCGGGAACGGGGCGCCCGCCGCGAACTCCCGCGCGATGTCCCCGGTCCGGTCCGTGGAGGCGTTGTCGACGACCAGCAGGGTGAAGTCCCGGTCGTGCTGCGCGGCGAGCGCGGCGAGGGTGCCGGGCAGCCGGGCCTCCTCCTGGTGGGCGGGCAGCACCACCCACAGCGCGTGCCCGCGGCTCACGCCGTTCACGCCGTTCACGCCGCCCACGCCGCCCACGCCGCTCACGACTTCTCCCAGACCATCGTCATGATGCTGATGCCGCCGCCCAGCCCCACGCACAGCACCCGCTCGCCCGGGGCGAGTCCGGCGAACACCCGGTCCAGCTGGACCCCGATGCTCGCGCTCGCGATGTTCCCGAGCTCGGGCACCGTCACCACCAGCTTGCCGGCCGGAACCCCGGTCAGCTCCGCGAACCGCTCCAGGTACGGCACCGTCACCTGGTGCACCAGCACCTTCGCGACCCCGTCCCAGTCCAGGCCCGTGCGGTGCAGCGTCCGGTCGATGACCGCCGTGCCCACCTTCTCGAACACGCCCCGCAGCTCGTGCCCGTCACCGCGGAAGTAGGTGTACGCCTCCCCGCGCGGGTGCCGCGAGCCGCCGCCCGGGATGCCCCCGACCTCCCAGTGCTCCGAGTGCGTCTCGGTGTCCACGTCGAGAATCCCCCCGCGCTCCACCGCTTCCACGACCACCGCCGCCCCCGCATCGCCGAACGTGTACCCGGCGAAGCCGTCGCGCAGCTCCGCGAGGCTGCCCGGCGCGTACTGCACGGCCCGGCTCGGGGTCTCCCCGGTGACGACGAGCGCCCGCCGGGCCCGCCCGGCCAGGACCATCGCCCGGGCGAGGTCGATGCCGTTGATGAAGCTGTTGCAGGCGTTGGTGACGTCCAGCGCGTGCGCCCGCGTCCCGAGCTCCGCCTGCACGATGTGCGCGGTGGCCGGCTCGACCATGTCGCGGGACGCGGACGAGAACAGCAGCAGGTCGATGTCGGGCCCGGTGAGCCCGGCCGCGGCCAGCGCCCGGCGGCCCGCGCCCGCGGCGAGCGTCGACGCGTACACACCGGGGCCGGCGACCCGGCGGGAGCGGATCCCGGTGGCCTGCGTCAGCAGCCTCGGCGGCAGTGCGAGACCGCTGCGCCGCGCCACCTCCTGCTGGAGGGAGTCCGAGGACAGGGCCTCCTCGGGCAGCATGCTGCCCACGGCGGTGATGCCGGCGGCGCGGGGCTGCGGTTCGTACGACTGAAGGAACATGCCCTCACGATGGCAAGGCGCCCGCGGCCCGGGCCTGAGTACGGATGCTCAGATCGCACGCGCGTGCGCACGCTCCCGCCTGAGTACCCCGGCCCGCTGATCACGCCCAACGGGGGGACAGGCGCGGCCCGTTTTCGTAGGGTGAGGGGGCAGACCACGGAAGGGGCCGCATGGGCCAGACGGCGATACGCCAGTTACCGACGCTGGCGCAGTACCGGACCGACGGTGTGACCCGCCACCTGTGCGCGGGCGCCCACCTCGACGAGGACTTCGCGCGCGACGTCGACGTCGAGCTCACCGAGGACCGCCTGAACGCCATCGGCCTCACCCTCGGCATCGACCTGATCGCGCTCGCCCGCCACGCCCGCGCCGCGGTCCGCCGGATCGACCTCCGCGACCTGTGCCTGGCCTGGATCTGCGCCGTCTGCGTCTGGGCGGCCGTGCCGGCCCTGCTGTACGCGGCCGCCGCCGGCCTGACGGGGCTCGGCTACACGGCCGGCGCGGCGATCCTCCTCGGGTACGGGAGCGCCTGGTGGCTCGTCCACCGGGCCGAGAGCGAGGCCCGCACGGCGGCGCTCGCCGTCGAGCACGGCTCCGGGCGGGCCGCCGACCTCGCACCGCCGGTCGAACCCGAGGCGGAGCAGCGGCTCCGCGAGCAGCGGAAGGCGAACGTCGTCCCGTACACGGCGAGCGCCGAGCGCACCAACCCCTTCGTCGGCAGCGGATCGAAGCTCAAGGAGATGGTGTGGCAGCCCATCGACGTCAGCCGGCCCGCCGATGACCCGGCGGGCGGCGGCAAGCTCACCATCAAGCCGTTCGACGCGATCGACCTGCACACCTTCGTCGCCCGCGAGATGGAGAACATCGCCGGCCTCAAGGGCCTGCGGGCCCGCAACCGGCTGTACGTGATCGGCAACCACGTCCCGTACGTCGGCGCCGAACTGCTCCCGGACCGGCTGCGCATGCCCCGCTCCCAGATCCCCAAGCAGCTCGTCCAGGCGGGCCTGGTCCAGTCCGGCGCCGGCATGCGCACCTACCTCAGCCTGGAGCGCGCCGGTGAGGGCGGCCGGGCCATCGTGTCCATGCACCTGCGGGCCCGCCTCCAGCATCCGAGTCTCACCTGGGAGGTGTCGGCGTACGGCATCCCGCCGCTCCAGGCCCGCTTCAACCGGGTGAACCGCCTCCCGGTGGACGGGTTCGAGCGGTGGTGGAGCCTGGTCTCGTACGCGACCGGCGCCACCCTGTCCCTGCTGCTCAGCGCCCCCCGGCGGGTCTCGCGCCGGGCCTCGGAGCGGCGCCGGCGGGCCCGCACCCTGGAGAAGTGGCGCCGCGAGATCGACAAGCGGCACCTGCTGTACGACTACGGGGCCGCCGACAGCATCCGCGAGCGGGTCTCCGACTGGGGGCAGCTGGGCTTCTCCGAGCGCACCGACTCGCAGGACTTCCTCCAGCGCCTCCAGCAGGGCGTGCTGATAGCGACCGAGCGGTTCCTGAAGGACCACAACGTCGACACCAGCTCCTACGACCAGGCGCAGCAGGTCATCAACACCCACACCTACAACTTCCAGGGCGACATCCACGGCCCGGGCAACTACGGCCCCGGCGGCACCATCAACGGCCCCGGGCCGGGCCCGGGCACGCACCCGTCGGGCGGCGGCCAGGGCCCGTCGCGCCCCTGAGCCCCCGACATCCGCAGCACGAGGAGAAGCACATGGGCGGCAACTACACCTTCCACGGCAACATCAACGGCCCCGC
Organism: Streptomyces sp. NPDC043854; assembly: GCF_056436005.1. Classification (NCBI taxonomy): domain Bacteria; kingdom Bacillati; phylum Actinomycetota; class Actinomycetes; order Kitasatosporales; family Streptomycetaceae; genus Streptomyces; species Streptomyces sp. NPDC043854. Next base: position 176,625 of record NZ_JBWKDK010000006.1, on the reverse strand, counting down.
CAACTTCGGGGACAACGGCGTCATCAACGTCGGGCAGCAGGACACCGCCGCCCAGACGCTCCAGCTGGCGACCCAGCTCACCCAGTGGCTCCGCGACCAGGGCGCCGCCCCGGCCCGCATCGAGGCGGCGGAGGTCCTGCGCGGCGAACTGGACCGCGCCGCACGGGAACACCGCGCCGCCGAACCGGGCCTGATCCGCCGCTCCCTGGAAACCATCACCCTGGGCCTGGGCGCAGGCACCGGCGGCCTGGCCCTGGCCCAGGAGATCACCCGCCTCGTATCCGGCGGCTGACCCCGCCCGGACCGGGGGCGGGACCGGTCACTTCGCGCGGACGACGGCGCGGGCGCCGCCGAAGTCGAGTTCCAGGCCCGAGCGCAGCGGGACCGTCTGGCCCGGGTCGATGCGCTGGGTGGTGCCGTCCGCCCGGGTGCCCGTCCACGCGGCGGCCGACCGGTTCGCCAGGCCGAACCGGCCCGGCTTCTGCGGGTGTTCGGTCAGCTGCGCCACCAGCGTCGTGTCGCCGTAGTCGTGCCGGGCCGGCTCGGGGGCCAAGTGGTGCGCCTGCACCCGGGAGGACCGGTGCAGCAGGATGTGGTGCTCGGTGCGCGGCGGGGGTGTGGTCAGCACCAGCCGGGGCGGCAGCACCAGCGTGTTCCCGCAGTTCCAGCAGGCCCCGGGGGCGGCGGACCGCGGCTCGGTCATGTTCTGCCGCCCGCAGTGCGCGCACTCCACCACCGCGTCGTACACGGCCCGCAGGGTGTCCCGCCACTGGCCCTCCCGGACCCGGGCCGCCGGGTCGTGCAGGCCCGTGGTGAAGTTCTTCGTGAACAGGTCCCGCAGCGAGTCCGGGGCCGCCGCCCAGGTGGCCAGCACGGTTTGCTGCTCGGCCGGGTCGGGGGCGTTCGACCGGTCCTGCGGGTCGAAGACGAACAGCGGCTGCTTCCCGTACAGCTTGCGCTCGGCGGCCTCGTCCAGGCAGTGGATCGCCAACTCCCGCCGTCCCTTGAGCGGGTGGTGGTTCATCAGCAGCATGAACAGCAGCACCGACAGGGAGTGCAGGTCGCTCTGCGTGCCCGGGGTGGCCCCCGGGTCGCCGCGCACCAGCTCGGGCGCCATGAACTCCATGGTGCCCGAGATGCCCGTGCTGTCGCCCTCCACCACCGCGTTGTCGTTGTCGCAGACCAGCACGTCCCCGGTGGCCGGGTCGAAGAAGATGTTCCCCCAGGAGATGTCCCGGTACGCGATCCCGCGCGAGTGCAGCGCCTGGTACGCCTCGACCGTGTACAGGCAGGCCTTCAGCAGGGCCCGCGTCGAGGTGCGCAGCTGCCGGCGGAACAGCAGCGGCAGGCCCTTGAACCGGTCCGGCCGGATGTCCATCAGGTACCCGAAGCCGCCGCGCCCGTCGGCCACGAAGTCCAGGGGCCACAGGAAGCGGTCGTCATCGAAGCCGCGGCCCACCAGCTGGCGGACGATGGCCTCCTGCGCGGGCGTCGCGCACGCCGGGTAGTACCACTTGAGGGCCTGGTCCCCGGCCGGGGTCCGGACCCGGTAGACCTCCCCCTGGCCGCCGGCGCCGAGCAGGTTGAAGACGTCCACGGCCATGCCGCTGTCGGTCGTCAGCCGGGTACCGCTGTCGAGCATGCCGCTCATGATCCACTCCCGTGCGGGTCTTCTGACGTCGTGTCGGGGCCGGCGTCGGCAGGGCCGGCGTCCGCGGGGCCGGTGTCCGCCGGCCCTTCTGCGGCCCCTTCCGCGGCGCCGCCGGCCGCCCCGGGCGCCGGCGGTGCCGGTTCCGGTGCGCCGTCCGCCGCCGCGGCGGTGTTCCAGGCGGCGACCAGCGTGGTGTCGTCGCCCGAGTGCTGCGAGGCCTTGCCCAGCCATTCGGGCAGTACGGCCCGGACGGTGGCCGCGCCCTCCGCCGACAGCCGGTCGTCCAGCCCGGCCATGAACTGGAGGAAGCCCCGGTCCGAGGCGAAGCTCTTCGACAGCCCGTCGGTGGAGACCGCGACCAGCCGGGGCGTCCGGGACGGGGCCGTGACCGGCGCCCAGTGGGTCCGTACGCGCAGCCAGGCCTCCGGGGTGCACAGCGACTCCGTCTCGTCGCCCAGGTCGGCCTCCGCGGGGGCCAGCGGCACGCTCACCCGGCCGTCGTCCCCGACGACGGTCAGCTCGCCGTCGCCGAGCTGCCAGGCCGCGAAGACGCGGGGCGTGAGCACGGCGCCGACGAGGGTGCTGCCGTACAGCAGCAGCTTGTCCTCGTCGGTCAGGTCCGGCTCCTCGTGGGAGCTGGTCCGCGCCCAGTTGCCGAGCACCCGCTCCCGCCAGGCGCTGACGAGCTGGCGGGGGAAGGTGTGCTCGGCGTAGTGCATCAGCCAGGCCAGGGTCGGCGGCCGCTCGTCGCCCCGCGGCCGGGCGAGCGCCCCGAACTGCCGGGCCTGCTCGACGAAGAGGTCCACCGCGAACCGGGATCCCAGGTGGCTGCGGGCGTGCACCGCCGAGCCGTGGCCGTCGGCCACGGCCAGGATCAGCGGCTCCTCATCGGTTCCGCGCCCCAGGGCCTCGCAGTAGTCCTGGTTGCGGGTCTTGTTGACGCCCTGCACGCTCTGGCGGAACGTCTCCCACAGCGGCGCCGGCCCGGTCGGCGGACCGGTCGGCGGCCCGGGAGGGCCGGGCACCCCCGGAGGCAGGGGTGGCACGGGCGGGACGGGTGGCGGCACGGGTGACACGGGTCCGCTCACCACACGTCGTCATCGTCGTCGTCGAGCACCGGCGGGGCGTACGGCGGCTGCTTGACCATGCCGTCCCCGGCGCCCGCCACCGGCTGCGAGGCCGCCTTGACCGCCGCCGTCGACGCCCAGCGGATCGCCGCCGCCAGCTGCTTGGGGCTGTTCGCGTCGAGCGGCTGGAGTTCGGGGTTGCCGAGGAACTCCTGGAGCACGGTGCGGTCCGCGTCCGCGCCGATCGCGATGGCCACCCGGACGGCCTTGCGCCCCCACGGGGTCGCGTCCACCGCCCGCAGGCCGGCCTTCCAGTCGTCGGTCGGCACCCCGTCGGAGACGAGGGCCAGGACCGGCTTGAGGGCGCGCTGCGGCATCGGCGGGGTGTCCAGCTCCCGCGCCACCAGCTGCAGGGCCTCGCCCAGGTTGGTCATGCCGTCGACCTGGACGTCCTGCCAGGTGAAGGTCTCCACCGGCACCGGGTCCTGGTGGTGCCAGCGCGCGGTCGTGGAGAACGTCATCGTCCGCAGCAGCAGCTGGGCCGCCGGATTGTCCTGCGCCACCGAGCGCATCTCCGGAACGGCCTCTCTGATCGCGTAGTTGAGCTGGCCGATCTTCTCGCCCTGCATCGAGTACGAGCAGTCGAGCAGCCAGATGAAGTGGACCGGCCGGTTCGCCATCGGCCCGCCGGGGATGTCACTCACTGCTGATCTCCTTCAACTCCCAAAGCCATTGGGGTACGTACTGCACGAGCGCCGCCGGCCCGGCGGCCGCCGTCATCGCGACCGCCACCACGAGCAGGGCCAGCATCAGCCGCCGCCCCCGCGCGATCTGCGGTGTCACCATGGGGTGTTGCTCCTTCCAGCGACCCTAGCCAGTCGCCCCGGCCCTCGTCACAGGCTTGATCGATCCGGTGTGCCGCGGCCGGCGGAACCCCGCGGCCGGGGCAGCCGCGCCAGCCGCGGCAGCCCCGGCGGCCGCCCCCCGTCCGCCGGGCCGCCGGGGCCGCCGGCCGGCCCGCCGATCCGCAGTCCCGTCCGGGACAGCAGCCACAGCACCGGCTCGGCCGCCCGCAGCTGCTCCGACTCCAGGGCCCCCGCCCCGGTGGCGGCGCGGGCGCTGACCGCCCAGAAGCGGGCCGCCGCGAAGTCGTGGCCCAGCGACCGCACCAGGTCGCCCAGCCCGACGTCCTCCAGCCAGGCGTCCACCGGCCGGTCCCCGGGCCGGGGCAGGGAGTCCAGCCGGTCCAACACGTCCCGCTTGGTCACCACCGCCGCCACGCCGAGGCGCCGGCGCCGGCCGCCGAGGCCCTGGAGCTCGCCGGTGAACCCCGCGTACGTCTCCACCGGGCCCAGGTCGGCGGGCCGGGCGGCCACCGCCAGCTCCCCGTCGCCCGCGCGCAGGGAACGGCGTACGACGGGCGAGGCCAGCACGTCCGCGACCAGCAGCACCCCGTCGGCGTGCGCCAGGTACTGCTGGCGGCGGGCGGTGTCCGCGTCCCGCAGGGACTCGCCCATCGGGTCGTACACGTACAGCAGCCGCTGCCGCCGCAGCCGCCGGCGCCCCTTGCCCACCAGCAGCATCAGCGCACGCGGCTGCCCGCCCTGGGTCTTCAGCGCCCAGCCCGCGGCATCGACCTGCCGGCCGAGGGCCGTGGCCTCGTGCCGGTCGGCGGGGGAGGCGTACTCGACGGTCAGCCGGGACCGGTGCGACCAGGCCGTCAGCCCGTCCAGCACGGCAGCCAGCAGCATCGTCTTCCCGGCGGAGGTGCCCCCGACCAGCGGCAGGTGCACCACCCGCGTCGTGCCGACGGCCCGCGGCAGCCCCTGGCCGCAGTGCGGGCAGCGCGCGGCGAGCCTGCTCCGGCCGGCCAGCGCGGTCGTGGGCAGCGCCCGCCCGCAGCGGCAGACGTGCCGCAGCACCCCGTACCGGCCGGCCTGCAGCTCGCCGTGGACGGCGCTGCAGTCCGGGCACACGTACACGGCCAGCGGGAACGGCCGGTAGCAGCCCGGGTACGGGCACTTCATGCGGATGCCGCGGACCAGCTTCCACAGCCGGTCCGCGCCCCGCCCGGCGAGCACCCCGGCCAGCACGACCGCCGCCACCAGCACCAGCTGCGCGGCGAACGCGACCGCGATCCCGGCCAGCAGCACCCAGGCCAGCAGCGCCGACAGCACCGCGGCCAGCGCCATCCCCGGAGCGATCAGCCGCAGCACCAGGCGGCCGATCCAGTGCTCGGCCTCCTCCCCGGTGTAGCCGCTGCAGCCGCGCAGCAGCCTGCCCCGCACCATCTCGTCCAGCCAGTGCCGGGTCAGCAGGTACCACACCAGCTCGAAGGCGGCCCGCCCGGCGCCCGCCGCGTCGACCCACATCTGCAGCGCCCAGTAGGCCGGTTGCGCCGGCTCCGCCCCGGGGTGCGGGGCCCCGATCCGCGGGTCCGGGGCGCCGGGGGTGCGGGGCCCGAACGCGGACGCGGCGGCCCGGAGCGCCAGGCCAAGGAACCGCCACAGCCCGTAGCCGAGGCACACCGCCACCCCGATGACCCCGGTGGCGTACAGGAGGATCTGGAGGCCCAGTTCGGGGCTCACGGCAGTTGCCCGTCCTTCCCGTCGCCGCCGGTACCGCCGTCGCCGCCCCGGCCGGCCGCGTGGCGCGGTCCGGGCGGGCCGGCCGGTCCGGGCGGGCTGCCGGGGGTGATGGGCCCGCCGCCCCCGCCGCGGGGCGGCGGATCGGCGGGCGCACCGCCCCGGCCGCCGCCCTTCGCCGCGCGGCGTGCCGCCCCCCGGCCCGCACCGGTGAAGCGGTCCCGCAGCCGCCCGAAGGCGCCCGGCCGCTGCCAGCCGCGGAACTCCTGCGCCCAGCGCCCGCCGAGGCGGCCCAGCGCCTCCTCCAGGGCCGCGAGCCCGTCCGGCGGCAGACCCCGTACGACCGGCCGCATCACCCCGTCCAGGAGATCCGTACGGGCCTCCTGCCACACCGCACCCGCCTGCGGCTGCGAGGACCAGGTGGCGAAGCACTCGGCCGCGTAGCGGGGGTCGAGGCGGAGCCGGTCCACGACCCGCGGCTCGCGGGCTGCCTGCCGGTACGCGGCCAGCAGCGCCGCGTCGTTGCTCTCGATCAGGGCCCGCAGCTCGCTCTCGGGCCGGTCCTCGGCCGCCAGCAGCCGCGCCGCCACCGCCCCGTAGCCGTGGTCCCGGGCGGCGGGCGACGGGTCCAGCGTCCCCAGGTCCAGGGCCTGCCGCACCCAGCCCGGCCCCGCCGCGCCCGCGCGCAGGTTCCGGGCCAGCTCCAGCATCAGCAGCGACGGCCGCAGCGCCGACGGGAGTTCGGCCGCGAAGTGCCGCAGCAGCTCCGGGGCCAGCTCCTCCGCCGCCCGGTCCTCGGCCGGGGCGTCCACCGCCGCCCGCGCGAGCAGCTCCCAGGTGCCGGCCTCCCGGTGGGGCCCGGGGCCCGTCGCCGTGAGCACCAGCCAGGCCTCGTGCGCGCCGGGCGCCCCCTCGGGCCACACCAGCCGCATCGCGGTCCGCAGCACCAGAGGCTCCGCCTCCAGCGGGACTCCGGCCGCGTGCACCAGCTCGGTCAGCGCCCGCACCCGGTCCCCGCCCGGCTCCGCCCCCCGCGCGCACATCCGCAGGTGGGGCAGGGCGTCGGCGGGCGTCAGCCGCAGCGGGATCCGGGCGAACACCCGGGCCGCGGCGGCCGGATCGCCCGCCGCGAGCCGGTCCAGCCGGTCCAGGACGAGGGCCCGCAGGCCGGGCATCGCGTCCAGTGCGGACCGCACCGGCTCGCCGTACGTCCCCTCCGGGTCGGCGATCAGGGCGCGCGCCAGATGCCGGGCCACCTCCGGCAGTACGTCGGTGCTGTCGATCCCGAGCTCGGTGCCGGCCCGCAGCAGGTCCACCCGGTCCGCGGGCCCGCGCTGCGGGTCGGTCAGCGCCGCCCGCAGCTCCGGCTCCAGCTCCGCGCCGAGTCGCAGCCGGGCTCCCTCGCCCAGCAGCCCGGCCGGCGGGGCGGCGCCGCCGGAGCGCACGGCCCGGGCCAGGGCGAGCGCCGCGAGCGGCTCGGTCACCGCCACGGGGGCCCACCCGGCCAGGGCCGCCAGCAGCCGCCCGCAGGCGGCGGCCTCCGCTGCCGTGTCCTCGGCGGCGGCCTCCCCGCCGCCGTGTCCGTCCGTGTGCGCGTCCGCGCGTCCGTCCGCCCGTCCGTGTGCGCGTCCGTCTGCGCTGCCGTCCGCCGGGCGGCCCAGGGCCGCGGCCAGCGCGTGGAGCCGTCCGCCGTCCAGCGCCTCCCGGTTCCCGGCCGCCCAGTCGGCGGCCGCCGCCCGGCCCGCCGGGGCCAGCGGGACGTCGGCCGCCAGGGCGAGGGCGGCCAGCGGTCCGGCTGCGTACGGCTCGGCGGACAGCCGCCGGACCTCCGCGAACAGCTCCTGCCGGCCCGCCCGCCAAACGCACGCGGCGGTCTGCGCCCACGCGTCCCGGGCGGGGGCGGGGGCCGCCGCGCGGGCGGCGTCGTACACCCGGTAGCGGTGCTCCTGCCCGGCCAGGCCGAGCCCGTCGTCCGGCAGCACGCCGATGACCTGCTGCCGGGCGAGCTGCGGCCGCCGGGTGTACGTGGTGAAGGTCAGCCACTGGCCCCGCTGGTGCGGCAGCACACTGCACGCCAGCATGATCCAGCGGGCCGCGGCCTCGCTGTCCGGCTCCACCACGACGACCTGCGGGGCCGCGGGATCCTCGCCGAGCCGGCGCACGTCCGCGAAGAACCCCGCCAGCCACGGCCCCCGGGCGGCCACGAACGCCGCCAGTGCCTCCCGGTCCAGCGGGCCCGGCACGGGCACCGACGCCAGCGGCGGCAGGGGCGCCCCAGGCGGCGGGCTCGTGTCGGCCCACTGCGGGGAGCCCCAGGACGTGATCGGCAGCGGCCCCTCGGCCGGCCGGTCCGGGCCGGCGGGCTGCGGCAGGTGCACGGCGTGGGCGTGGAAGTTGCCCCAGCGGCCGCTGTAGTCGGCGCCCGTGTACACGGAGCGGGCCAGCAGCCGGCTGCCGTCGGCGAGCACGTTCAGGCTCAACGCCTGGGGGAAGGCGCGCAGTTGGACCGGATCGGGGCGCGGCGGGGCGTCCCGGGGCGGCTCGTACCCGATCAGCTGCTCGGCCTCCCGCAGCAGCGATACGGGCACGCCGGGGCTGACCGCGGTGAACCGGAAGCCCGAGCCGTCCGGGCCGGGCGGAGCCGAGGTGTAGTGCAGCTGCGCGAGGTTCACGCCTCTCCTCCCGATCCGGTACGCCGGCTGCCGGCCGCACCGAGGCGGCCCGCGCCGATGCCGTCCCCGCCGAGGCCGCCCGCGCTGCTGTCGCGCGCGCCGTTGCCGGCCGGGGCCCGCCGCAGCAGCCCGCCCAGCCCCAGCAGCCACAGCAGCGGGTCCTCCACGCGCAGCGGCTGCGGCCCCGACTTGGGGGCGTCGGACGGCGACTCCGCGGGCGGCGGGGAGCCCAGCGCCGAGATCCCGAACAGCGACAGCTGTGCGAAGTCCCGCTCCAGCTGCCGGAACAGCGCCCCCGAGTCCCAGCTGTCGAGCAGGGCGCGCATCTCCTCGTGCACGGCCAGCCGGTCCTCGTCGTCCACCGCGCCGCCCGCGTGGCCGGCATTGCGCCGCAGCGGGGAATGCGGACCCACCAGCGAGAACAGGGAGTCGGTCTTGGTGACGGCGACCGCCACCGGGGTGGTGACCCGGCCCCGGCTGCTGCCCCGCCCGTGGGCGCGCAGCTGCGCCGCGAGGTCGGCCGCGATCTGCTGCGGCGGGGTCTCCACCGTCGGCAGCGGCAGCCCGGCGTCCACGGGCAGCTGGTCCCGTACGGCCCGCATCTGGAGCGGGTCCACCAGCAGGATGATCCCGTCGGCCGCGGCCAGGTAGTGGGTGTAGCGGTCCATGGCCTCCGCACTGCCGAGGTCCTCGCCGGCCGCGTCGAAGAACACGAGCGCGGTGTGCCGGCTGCCGTCGCCGAGCAGCCGGCGGCGCAGCGGCAGGCTCAGCCGGTACAGCAGCGGGTCGTTGAAGCCGAGCGCCGCCGGTCTGGTCGCCCCGGGCAGCCGCAGCCGGTCGTACAGGTCCTCGGCCATCTCCCGGTCCCGGCGCTGCGTCTCGCCGCCCATGGCGGTGATCGACGCGCCGTAGGCCCGGCCGACCCGGTTGCGGAGCTCGTTGATCAGTACGGAGACGTACGTGCTCTTGCCGGAGGCCTTCGGGCCCAGCAGGGCGATGATCCGGGTGTCCTGGTCGCAGTAGTCGCTGGGGAAGTCGCTGTGGCAGCGCAGGCAGACCCGGACCGGGGTGGACACCCCGCAGTGGGGGCAGTCCGCGCGGGAACCGCCGCCGAGGCGGCCGGCGAGTCCGCGCGGCCCGGGGAAGACCGGGCCGCGCAGGGTGAGCGCGGACGGCACGCTCGGACCCATGAACTCGGCCCACACGGTGTCGAGTTCGGCGGTGCAGGGCTTGCCCCCGCGTACCCCGGTCGCGGACATCTGGCAGCGGAAGGGCAGCCGGGCGGCGGAGGAGCGGTCGAAGCAGTAGGGGCAGACGACGGAGGTCATGTCAGCGGACCACCAGGGAGGTGAGGGAGGGCTCGTCGAGCCGGACGGAGGCGGCACGGCCGCCGAGGAGGAAACCGCGCACGGCGCACGGGCCGGTGGCGGGCGGGTGGGGGACGATCTCGCGCTCCACCGTCCCGGCGGCGGCGAGCTCGCTGCCGGTCACACGGCACAACTCGGCGCCGTCGGCGGGCCGGTGGGGGCGGGCGGCACCGCCGCCCGTGCCCGCGACGAGGACGAAGTCGGGCAGGCCGGCCCCGGGGTCGCCGCCGGGCGCGAGCAGGGTGACGCGGAGCACGGAGGGCCCGCGGCGCAGCATCCGCCGCTGCCCGGGCAGCACCCGGTAGGCGATGGCGACGTCGGCGGGCAGCAGGATCTGCCCGGTGTCGCCCGGTGCGGCCACCGTCGCGAGGGAGCTGCGGGGAGCGGCGTACGCGGTGATCCGGACGGCGCCCGGCCCGACCGGCAGCTCCAGCCCCTCGCGCAGGAACACGGCCCGCACGACGGGGTGTTCGGCGGGCTCGCCCCCGCCGGCCCCGGGCGCGGTGGCGACGATGACCCGGCCCGCTTCGTCGGGCCAGTCGAAGGCGATGCGGGCGCGGCCCGCGGTGGTCCGGTGGGCGGTGAGCCCGGCCACCGGCTGCGGTGCCTCGACGGCGGTGCTCGGCCCGGCCAGGGCGCGCTCGCCGAGCACGGCCACGGCGCTGACGGTGGCCAGCGTGCCGGGCGGCGGGTCCGCGGCCCCGGTCGCGTCCACCCAGGGCAGCGCCGGCGGCAGCCCGTCGGCCGCGAGCTCGGCCCCCTCGGCGGGGGCGTCGCCGGGCCACTGCACGATCCGTACGCCGGCCCCCGCGCCCCCGGTCCAGTGCAGGCGCAGCCCGCCGCCGTCCCGCACCCGCGCACCAAGGCTGACCACGGGCTCCGGCCACGCGTGCACGGTGACTTCACCCTCGACCCCCAGGGACGGCACCTCACCCCGGCCCCCCGCATACCGCGCCCGCACCCGCACCACGTACCGCCCGGCGCCCACGCCTCCGACCCGCACCCCCTCGGCCCCGGCACGGCCGGCCCCGGCCGCCCCGGATCCGACCCGAGCCCCCGTGTCCCCCGGGCCGTACCCGCCGACCCCGGCGGGCGCGGCCCGGTACCCCGCGGTGCCGGAGCCGTACGCTCCGGCCCCGGCCGCTCCGGCCCCGGCCGCTCCGGCCCCGTCGCCCGTGCTGCCCGCGGGGCCGTGCGCGGCAGTCCCGGCCGGTGCGGCCCGGTACCCGGCCGCTTGCGTCGTCCCGGTTCCCGTGCCGGGCCGCCCGGGGCGGGAGGCGGGGGCCCCGGCTGCGGCTGCCGACGGCGTGCTCCCGGAAGCCGGCCGCTCGTCGGTGACGGCGCCGGCCGGCGCGGCCCCGGCTGCGCTGAAGCCGGGTATGACGGACCCGTGCGGCACGGGTTGCCCGTCGGGCCCGGTCACCGTCACCTCGACCCCGACCGCCCCGGCGGGGCGTAACCAGGAGGCCTCGATCCGGGCGCGCCCGTCGGCGAGGACCAGCTCCGCCACCTCCGGCGCCACCAGCAGCACCGCACCGACCAGCGGCCCCACCCCCTCGGCCGCACCGCCGCTCCCGGCCACCCCGTCCGCCGGTACGCCGTTCCGGCCGCGGGCGCGGCCGCGGGCGCGGGCCGGGCTCCGGGGGCCGGTTCGGCCATCACTCCGCGCCCCGTCGGCACCCCGGCCCGCGCCCTCGGCGCCCGCCGAGTGTGCGGTGCCCGTCGTGGCCGGGAATCCGCCCGCTGTGGCAGCGGGGTTGGTCCGACCGTCGGCGGGTGCGTGGGCGCCGCCACGGGTCGGTGTCCCGGGGGCCGTGGTGGGGGCGGCTGGTGGGCCGGCCTCGCCGGTCGCGCCTCCGGGCGCGGTGGAGGCGGCGAAAGCGCCCCCGGCCGCAGGGATGCCGCATGCCGCGCCGCCCCCGGCCCCGGGGGCGGTCGTGTCGGGGGCGGGATCGGCCGGCCGGGTTTCGCGGGGGAGGGCCACGTAGCGGACCTCGCGGCCGAGGGGGGCCTCGGAGTCGGTGACCGGGCCGTTCGCCGGGTCCCCCGGGACCTCCGACAGCGGCACGGTGAGCGGTTCGCCGCGAGTCAGCCTGACGATCCGCCAGGACACCCCGGCCGGTCCCTCTGCTGCGGCGGGTCCCTCCGCCCCGGACACCGCCCCGGACACCGCCCCGGACACCGCCCCGGACGCCGTCCCGGGCGAGCCGGCGGGCGCGGACGGTCCGGCAGCCCCGCCGCCTCCGGCCGGAAGCCACCGCAGTTCCACGCCCTCCGGCACGAGGGCGGCCGTCAGGCGGTCGGCCTCCGGGCGCGCGGGGGCGTGGGTGCGGACCAGGCCGCGTACCGCGCGCGGGCAGTCCCAGGCCAGGCGGGCGGCCTGCCCGTAGCGGGCCGCTGCCCCCTCCCGGTTCCCGCGGCCCTCACAGCTGCGGGCCTCCTCCAGCAGCGCGTCCGCGTCCCGCACCAGCGCGGCGATCCCGGCGAGCCGGTCCGCCAGCAGCCGGTCACCGCCGGCCGGCGGGAGCGCGGCCGCGCACAGGGCGGCGGCCCGGATCCGCCCCTGAGCCCAGGCGTCCTCGAGGCTCTCGGCGGCGGCCCGCCCCGCCGTGTCCAGCCGGGCCCGCCCGGCCGCGGCCTGCGCCAGGGCCGCGGCCTCGGCGGGGTCGATCCCGAGGGCGGCGGCCGTCTCCGGCCGGTGCCCGCGAGGGTGGTCGTGCAGCAGCTGCACCAGCTGGTACAGCAGGATCCGGCGCAGCGCGGCGGGATCCCGCTCCTGTACCCCGGCGAGCCGCTCGACGAGCGCCGCGGCTCCGGCCCCGCCGCGGGCCGCCACCGGCCCCCGCAGCACGGCCGCGCCGACATGGCGCCGCCGGCCCGGCCCTTCGACGGCGAAGACCCCGTCCAGTACGCGCAGCCGCCCGCCCGGCGGGACCAGTAACTCGCCCAAGTGGCCGAGACCCAGGCCCTGTTGCGCGGCGACGAGTTCCCCGTACCGCTCCACCAGCGGAGCCATCGGCAGGCCGGTGAGCGCGCGCGACAGCCCCAGGGCATGCCCGAAGCCGGTCCCCGTACCCGTCCCCGTCATGCCCCCGTGCCCCCCGCGCAGTGTGTCCTGAAGGTCATTCCAGCAGATCCGCGCAGCCGCCGGGAGGGCTTTGCGTTCTCCCGCCGTACCGCGGGACGTCACGGCTTGCTCTCCGGCCGGTATCCCGGGCCCGCTGTCCTTGGGGCGCCCCTCGGTCCCCCGTCACCTCCCCGCCCCCTTCCCCTTCACCGCAGAGGTCGTCACCCCATGGCTGAACTCAACCGCCGCAGGTTCCTGCAGATCGCCGGCGGCACCGCCGCCCTGGCGATGCTGAACGAGAGCATCGCGCGGGCAGCCGCCATTCCGGCGCAGGGCACCACCGGTACCGTCCAGGACATCGAGCACATCGTCGTGCTGATGCAGGAGAACCGTTCCTTCGACCACTACTTCGGCACCATGAAGGGCGTCCGCGGCTTCGGGGACCCGCGCCCCGTCCTCCAGGACAACGGCAAGTCCGTCTTCCACCAGTCCGACGGTACGAAGGACCTCCTCCCCTTCCACCCGGACGTGCCGGACCTCGGCATGCAGTTCCTGGAGGGCCTGAACCACGACTGGGCCGGCGGCCACCAGGCGTACAACAACGGCAAGTACGACAGGTGGGTCCCGGCGAAGACCGCCACCACCATGGCGTACATGACCCGGAACGACATCCCGTTCCACTACGCCCTCGCCGACGCGTTCACCGTCTGCGACGCCTACCACTGCTCCTTCATCGGCGCCACCGACCCCAACCGCTACTACATGTGGACGGGTTACACGGGCAACGACGGCGCCGGCGGCGGCCCCGTCCTCGGCAACCAGGAGGCCGGCTACGGCTGGAAGACCTACCCCGAGCGCCTGGAGGCGGCCGGGATCTCCTGGAAGGTCTACCAGGACATCGGCGACGGCCTGAACGCGGCCGGCCACTGGGGCTGGATCAACGACGCCTTCCGCGGCAACTACGGCGACAACTCGCTCCTCTACTTCAACGCCTACCGCAACGCCCAGCCCGGCAGCCCCCTGTACGAGAAGGCCCGCACCGGCACCAACGCCAAGGCGGGCGAGGGCTACTTCGACCGGCTGCGCGCCGACGTGGTGAACGGCACCCTCCCGCAGGTCTCCTGGATCGCGGCCCCCGAGGCGTTCAGCGAGCACTCGAACTGGCCGACGAACTTCGGCGCCTGGTACATCTCGCAGGTCCTGGACGCGCTGACCGCGAACCCGGCGGTGTGGGCGAAGACCGCCCTGTTCATCACCTACGACGAGAACGACGGCTTCTTCGACCACGTCGTCCCGCCGTACCCGCCAGCGTCCTCCGCGTGGGGCCTGTCCACGGCCGACGTCAAGGGGGACCTGTACGCGGGCGGCGGCGGCTACGCGGCCGGCCCGTACGGGCTCGGCCCGCGCGTCCCGATGATCGTGGTCTCCCCCTGGAGCAAGGGCGGCTACGTCTGTTCCGAGACCTTCGACCACACCTCGCTGATCCGCTTCATGGAGAAGCGCTTCGGCGTGCAGGAGCCCAACATCTCCCCGTGGCGCCGCGCGGTGTGCGGTGACCTGACCTCGGCCTTCGACTTCACCCGGGCGGACGCCGCGCCCGCCGCGCTCCCGTCCACGGCCGGGTACGTGCCCCCGGACAGGAACCGCCACCCGTCCTACCACCCGGTCCCGCCGGCGGCGGGCGCCCTGCCGCGGCAGGAGGCCGGCGCCAAGCCCGCCCGCGCCCTGGGCTACGCCCCGTACGTGGACGGCCGGGCCACCGTCTCCACCGGCAAGTTCACCCTGACCTTCTCCTCCGGCCCCCTCCTCGGCGCCCACTTCCACAGCACCTCGGGCAACCGCACGGACGGGCCGTGGCCCTACACGGTGGAGGCGGGCAAGACCCTGTCCGACACCTGGTCGACGAGCAGCTCCACCGGCAACACGATCGACCTCACGGTCTGGGGCCCCAACGGGTTCCTGCGGACGTGGAAGGGCCCGGCGAAGAAGGCGGGCCCCGAGGCCACGGCCCGCCACGACGCCGCCACCGGCAACCTGACCCTGACCCTGACCAACTCCGGCACGGCCGCCGTCAACCTCACGGTGACCAACGCCTACGACACCGCGGCGGCCCGGACCCTCCGGGTCGCGGCCGGCGCCACCGTCACCCACACGGTGGACCTTCAGGCCTCGTCCCGCTGGTACGACGTCAGGGTCGTCTCGGACCGCGACGCCACGTTCCTGCGCCGCTTCGCGGGCCATGTGGAAACGGGCGCCCCGGGCGTCTCCGACCCGGCCCTCAGGACCGCCTGACGCGGTCCTCCGCGCCGCGCAGCAACCGCCGCTCCAGGACCGGCAGGTCCCGGGGGCGGCGGTCGCGGGCGTGGGCCAGCAGCAGGTTCCGGGCGGTGTCCGGGACCCGGCGGTGCTTGGGGTGGCGGGTGGTGAAGTGCTCGCCGGCGAAGAACCGCACGGCCCCGTCCAGCCCGGCCCGGTCGGTCTCCCTGACCGCCCAGGCCAGTTCGGCCGTGGGGGCGTCCGCGAGCAGCCGCAGCGGGGCCTGCTCGGCGAGGACCGATGCCGCGTCCCCGGGCTCGTCCCGCGCCGCGCCCAGCCAGCCGAAGACGACGGCGGGCGGAACTGCGGGGCGGGGGCCGTCCGGGGCCTCGCCCCGGGCCATCGCCTCCGCGTACTCCCGGAGGGAGGCGGGTGCCGCCCGCACCCAGCGGGCCCGGTGCCGGGCCGGTATCCCGTGGGCTGCGGCGGGGTCGAGGACGTGCGCCAATGCCTCCGAGCGGGCGAGGCGTGCGCTCCGGACGAGCTGCCCGCTCGCCTCGTACAGGCTCGCGGAGCCGTCATGGCCGAGGCACATGCACTCGAAGGGCTCACCGGGCCCGGCGTCCGCCGGCCACGCGGCGAGCACGTCGGCGATGTCGTCGGGGGCGACGATCTCGTACGCCGCGGGGTGGTACGGGTGCCCGTGCTCGGCGGTCCGCGCACCGCTGACACTGACACGCACTGCACGGGATATCGGCTTCACGGTGTGATGCTAGACATCGCCGCGGCCGGGCTCGCCGGCCGGACTCGCCTCCGGGAGTACGGATGGCCGGTGTCGGCTGGGAGGAAGCCAAGCGGCAGGTGAACGAGCGCCGGCTCGCCGCGGGACTGCCCGTCAGGTCCGCTGCGGAGAAGCAGGCGGCGATGGAGCGGCTGACGGCTGACGGCTGACGGCTGACGGCTGACGGCGGCCGGTGGCGGTGGCGGTGGCGGTGGTGCGGTGTGGCGGCGGGCCCGGTGGGCAGTAGGTACGGCGTCGGTTTTAGCCACGTCCGCCACTGAGGGAGAATCCATGGCCATCGCCCACCGCAGGATCGGCACCGGACCGCTGCGCGCCATCGTGCTGCACGACTGGTTCGGCACCTCCGCCAACTGGGGTTCCGTGCTGGACTTCTTCGATCCGAAGGGCTTCTCGTACGCCTTCCCGGACTACCGCGGCTACGGCGACCGCCGGGACGTCGCCGGCCGCTTCGACCTCGCCGAGATCGCCGACGACGTCCTCGCCCTCGCCGACGAACTCGGCTGGGACACCTTCTCCCTCATCGGCCACTCCATGGGCGGCAAGGCCATCCAGCAGGTCCTGGTCCGCGCCCCCGAGCGGGTCGAGAAGCTGATCGGCATCAACCCGGTCCCGGCGGCGTCCTACGAGATGGACGAGGCCACCCACGCCCTCTTCCACGGCGCCGCCGACAGCCCGGAGAACCGGCGCGTCATCCTCGACCTGGTCACCGGCCACCGCGCGAGCCGCCACTGGCTGGACCGCATGGTCGCGCACTCCGTCGCCGTCTCCCGCCCCGAGGCCTTCGCCGCCTACCTGTCGAGCTGGCAGTCGCTGGACCTGTCCGCCGCCGTGAAGGGGAGCACCGTCCCGGTGCTGGTCCTCGCGGGGGAGTACGACCTCGCGCTGAGCCCCGATGTGATGCACGCCACCTGGCAGGTCTCGTACCCGAACTGCCGGGTCCTCCCGATTCCCGGGGCCGGCCACTACCCGCCGCACGAGACGCCGGTGGCCTTCGTCACAGCGGTCGAGGACTTCCTCCGCTCCGGCCGGGACGCAGTCGCCTAGCGGAAACGCCCGTAGGGGCACGAGGAAAGAAGACCTCGTGCCCCTACGGGACCTACAGGGTGAGTGACGGGACTCGAACCCGCGACCACCTGGACCACAACCAGGTGCTCTACCAACTGAGCTACACCCACCACGACGGGCGGCAGACCACCCGTTCGATGTGCACGCACAGCATAGCCGATCAGACGGGTGGTCCTGCGACGCGATATACGGCCGGACGGGCGGCTACCCGTGCGGCGTGGCTGCGGCCGCGTGCGCGACGGCCGCGGCCGCGAGCGCCGTCACGATCGGGTGCGGGCGGCTCCCGTCGCCGTGCAGCTCCGGCTGGAACAGCGTGGCCAGGAAGAACGGGTGGCCCGGCAGCTCCGCGATCCGCGGCTGCCCGTCCTCGTCGTGCCCCGACAGGCGCAGGCCGCGGGCGGTGAGGGCCGGCAGGTACCGCGGCTCGGGCCCGTAGTTGCAGTGGTACCGCTCCGTGGTCCGCTCCGCGCCGAGCACGGACTCGGCGAGCGAGCCGGGCTCCACCCGTACGACGCCCTCGTGCCCGACGAGCGAACAGGCCAGCGGGGTGATGAGGAGGTCCTCGGCGCCGGGGTCGTTCTCGGCGTGCGCGATGCCGGACAGCCCGCACACCGTGCGGGCGTACTCCAGCAGGGCGTGCTGGAAGCCGCCGCAGGTCCCGAGGAACGGAATGCCCTCCTCCCGCGCCACCCCGATCGCCGCCAGCGCCCCGGCCTCACTGGCGTACGGGCTGCCGGGCAGCACCCAGACCGCGTCGAAGCGGGCCAGGGCCCCCGAGGCGGCTTCGGCCCCGGCGTCGGCGGTGGGGATCCAGTACGCGTCCAGGACCAGCCCGTCGCGGGAGGCGAGGGCGTCGAGGAGGGGCGGGATCCGGGTGTGGGACGTCACGTGCGGGGAGCGGTCGCCGACGAGGGCGATCCGGGCGACGGGCGTGCTCTGCCCGGTCTGCGTGCCGACGGCGGTGGCGGTGGCGGTGTCGGTGGCCGTGGTGGTGTCGGTGGCCGTGGTGGTGTCGGTGGTGGTGTTGCTCATGCCGATCATCCTGGGGGCGGTCCCCGCTTCAGCGCCAACGATTGTTCCTGGATGCACGATAAGCAAAGCTGATGACCATGGATCCGCACCTCCTCCGCACCTTCGTCACCGTGGCCCGGCTGTCCTCCTTCTCCGCCGCAGCCCGCGAGCTCGGCTACACCCAGTCCGCCGTGTCCCAGCACATCGCCGCCCTGGAGGGGGACCTGCGCACCGAGCTGCTCACCCGCCGCCCCGTCGCGCCCACCCCCGCCGGGCTGCGGCTGCTGGAGCACGCCGCGCCCCTGCTGCTGCGGCTCGACGCGGCCCGGGCCGACGTGCTCCGGCTGGCCGCGGCCCCGCCCGGCCGGGTCGCCCTCGCCGCGTCGCCGCTCGCCGTCGGGCCGCGGCTGCTCGCCGCCCTGCCGGCCACCGGGGTCGAGCTGCGGGTCGTGGCGCCGGACCAGGTGCCGGCCGCCGTCGCCACCGGCGGCTGCGACCTCGGGCTCGTCGACGGCCTCGCCGCCGCCAGCGACCCGCTGCGGCTGCCCGACGTGGCCCCGCTGACCGTCACCGGCATCGGCGAGGAGCAGCTCGCCGTCCTCCTCCCGGCCGGGCACCCCTTCGCCGGGCGGGCCGTGCTCCGCCTGGACGACCTGGCCGACGCGCGCTGGCTCGACGCCCCGCACGCCGGCCTCGCGCCGCCCGCCGCCGTCCGCACCGCCCCGGCCCTGCGCTACGACGGCACCGACCTGCACGCCCTGTGCGCCCTGGCCGCCGCCGGGCACGGCCTGGTCCTGCTGCCCCGCCGGGTGGCCGAGACCGCGGCGGCGGGGGTGGCCGTGCCCCTGGCCGACCCCCGCCTGGTGCACCGCACGGAGCTCCTCACCCCCCGTACGCCCACCCCCGCGGCCGCCGCCCTGTCCGCCCGGCTCACTGCCCTGAGCGGCCTCGGGGACGCGGGGAGACGCACCCCACTTCCCCGAGGCCGCCTAGGCTGATCGTGTGAGCGGAATAGACGTGGTCAACGGCGCGGTGGGCGCCGTGTTCGGACTCGTCCTCGGAGGCCTCTTCCAGCAGCCGATCGAGGACGCCTGGCACCGGCTCAGACAGCGATCGGCGGGCAGGGTGCGGAGTCTGACGTTCCGCCAGGATGGCGGTTCGGCCGCCGCCTGGTCGACGTTCGCCCTCGGCCCGCTGCGCACCTCCGCCCTGATCGTGGAGGGCGACGGACGGCATCCCCTCGCCCCCTCGGCCGTCCACCTCCAGGTCCTCGACCAGGAGATCGTCCTGCCCGAGGAGATGGCCCCCTGGCGCGACGAGATCGAGGAGCAGGAGCGCGCGCGGGACGGCGGCGGTGCCTGGAACGGCCCCCGCTACGCGGTCGACGAGGTGTCCGTCTCCCGCAGCCCCCTCGAGGAGCAGCCGGAGGTCCGCCTGCGGCTGCGCCCCACCGACTACTTCACCTTTCTGGCCGCCCAGCAGCTGGACCGCAGGCTGCCCGACGGCTCCACGCCGCGCAGCCGCTACCTGGACCCCGCAGACCCGCTGACCGCACCCGCCTTCCTCCAGTGCAGCTTCGGCATCAACGTCGCCGTGGTCACCGCCGACCACCTGCTGGTCGTCGGGCGGCGGGCCGACAGCGTCCGGACCGGCACCGGCCTGTGGAACTCCTCGGTGAACGAAGGACTGTCGCGGCACCTCGACTCCGCCGGACGCAACGCCCCCGACCTGCACGAGGTGGCGCGCCGCGGAATGCGCGAGGAGCTCTCCCTGGAGCCCCACGAGTACACGCTGAGCCTGCTGGCCCTCGTACTCGACGTGGAACGGCGGCAGTGGAGCGCCCATTTCCACGCCCGGCTCGCCGAGTTGACCGGGGACGGCCTGCAGGAGCGGATGTCCCGCGGGGTCGCCGACCGGTGGGAGCACCAGAGCCTCGACCTGGTCCCGTTCCGCCCCGCCGACGTCGTCCGGTACATGCTCCGGCCGGACCGGATCCACCACTGGGCGCCCACCGCCCCCGCCCTGTTCCACCTCGCCCTGGTCCACGTACACGGGCGGGGCGCGGTGGAGCGGGCGGAGGACCGCGCGGTACGCCGCCTCCGGGCGGGCTGAAGCCGGCCCCGGCGCCGCACCCCGGGTCCTACGGTGCCAAGAGGACCGCCGACTCGGCCGGGACGTGGACGCGGCCCTCCGGGTCCGGGTGGCCGACCGGATCCCAGGACGCCAGCACCCGGACCCCGTTGCGGCCCAGGGCGATCACCGCCGGCTCGGGGGCGAGGTTCACCACCACCCGTACGTCGCCCCGCCGGAAGGTGATCCAGCGCCGCTCCTCGTCGTACGCGACGCGCACCGCGGCCAGGTCCGGGTCCCGCAGGTCCGGGTGGCTGCGGCGCAGCCCGACCAGGGTCCGGTACCAGGCCAGCAGCCGCGCGTGCGGGGCACGCTCGGGTTCCGCCCAGTCCAGGCAGGACCGGTCCCGGGTGGCCGGGTCCTGCGGATCGGGGACTTCCACGGCCTGCCAGCCGTGGGCGGCGAACTCCCGGCGCCGGCCGGTGCGGACCGCCTCGGCGAGCTCCGGGTCCGGGTGGTCGGTGAAGTACTGCCACGGCGTGCGGGCGCCCCACTCCTCGCCCATGAACAGCATCGGCACGAACGGCCCGGCCAGCACCAGCGCCGCCGCGCACGCCAGCAGCCCGGGGGAGAGGGAGGCGGCGAGCCGGTCGCCCTGCGCCCGGTTGCCGATCTGGTCGTGGGTCTGGGCGTAGCCGAGGAAGCGGTGCGCGGGGGTCCGCCGGCGGTCCACGGGCCGGCCGTGGGTGCGGCCCCGGAAGGCCGACCAGGTCCCGTCGTGGAAGAAGGCCCGGGTCAGGGTCTTCGCCAGGGCGGCGAGCGGCGCCTCGGCGAAGTCGGCGTAGTACGCCTGCGACTCGCCGGTCAGCGCACAGTGCAGGGCGTGGTGGAAGTCGTCGTTCCACTGGGCGTGCAGACCCTGCCCGCCCTCGGCGCGCGGGGTGGTGGTCCGCGGGTCGCACCGGTCGGACTCGGCGATCAGGAACAGCGGCCGGCCGGTCTCGGCGGCGAGCGCGTCCACCGCCGCGGCCAGCTCCTCCAGGAACGTCAGCGCCCGCCCGTCGGCCAGCGCGTGCACCGCATCCAGGCGGAGTCCGTCGATCCGGTAGTCGCGCAGCCAGGCGAGCGCGCTGCCGGTGAAGTACGCGCGGACCTCGTCCGAGCCGGGCGCGTCCAGGTTCACCGCCGCACCCCAGGGCGTGTGGTGGGTGTCCGTGAAGTACGGGCCGAAGGCCGTCAGGTGGTTGCCGGACGGCCCCAGGTGGTTGTGGACCACGTCCAGTACCACCCCGAGGCCGGCCTCGTGTGCCGCGTCCACGAACCGGGCGAGCCCGGCCGGGCCGCCGTACGGCTCGTGCACCGCCCACGGCGCGACCCCGTCGTACCCCCACCCGTGCCGGCCGGGGAACGGGCAGACCGGCAGCAGCTCGACGTGCGTGACACCGAGCGAGACCAGGTGGCCGAGGCGGGCGGCGGCCGCGTCGAAGGTGCCCTCGGGGGTGAAGGTGCCGATGTGCAGCTCGTACAGGACCGCATCCTGAAGCCGGACGCCCGGCGCCGGCGCCCGGGGTGCCGGCGACTCGGCGTCCACGACGGCGGACGGGCCGTCCGGCCCGTCCGGCAGCCGCCGGCCGCGCGGATCGGGCCGTACGGTCGGGCCGTCGCCCAGCTGGAACCCGTACCGGTCCCCGTCGGCGGCCGGGGCCTCGACCACCCACCAGCCGTCCCGGTCCGGATCGCGCACCATCCCGTACGCGGCCCAGGCCTCGGGCTCTTCGGCGGCTTCGGTTTCGGCTTCGGTTGCGGTTTCGGCTTCGGCGTGCGACGCGAGCCGCAGGACGACCCGGTCTGTCAGCGGTGCCCACACCTCGAAATGCACGGGCGGCCCCCTCGTCTGCGGCGGTACCGGAACGTGAGCTTTGCCATGTGTCGTACCCATCATCACCGGTGGCCGGGGGAGTTCTGGACACTCTGCCCCTGACGGGCCGACAATCACCCTGTGACGTCGAGTTTCGAGTTCCCCGCCTACCCCGCGCCGCGCCTCTCCGACGCGGAGCGCGACCACGCCCTGGGCAAGCTCCGCGAAGGAGCCGCCCTCGGCAAGCTGTCCCACGACACCTTCCTGCGCCGGATGGAGCTCGCCCTCGTCGCCCGCCGCTCCGAGGAACTCGCCGTCCTCGTCGCCGACCTCGACGGCCGGGACTCCGAAGCCGCCTGGACCCGCCGCCTGTTCGGCTGGGTGGGCCGGGTCTCCGCCCTCTCGGCCGGGGTCCGGCGCGCCTGGCACGCGGAGCGCCTGCCGAAACTGCTGCTCCCGCACCCCGGCGCGCAGCCCCTGCGGATCGGCCGTGACCCCGGCAACGGGCTCCGGCTCACCGACGAGACCGTCTCCCGGGTGCACGCCGAACTCGTCATGCACGACGGAGTGTGGGTCCTGACCGACCTCGGCTCCTCGAACGGCACCACCGTCAACGGACGCAGGGTGACCGGCTCCATCGTGGTCCGCGACGGCGACCAGGTCGGCTTCGGCCGCACGTCCTTCCGCATCTCGGCCGGCTGAGCGGCCTCGGGCCGCCGGGGCCGCCGCCGCCGGGGCCGCCGCCGCTACGGGCTGACGGGTCCGGCGGCAGCGAGACGGGCGTGGGCGGCCAGGACGGTGCGGGTCTGGTGCTCGACCTGGTCGGCGACCGGCACCCAGCGGGCTTGGAACCGGGACGCGAACTCCGCGCACCAGCCGGTGACGAGCCGGTCCAGGCCGCCCGCCGCCGGGTGGCCCTGGACGCGCAGCACCCGCAGCAGCATCGCGGCGGCGCGCAGGGACAGCCGCCGCCCGAAGGCGTCGATGCTGCCGATGCGGGCCGTCGAGGCCTCGGCGGGGGCTCCGGCGCCCGTCCACTCGGCGGTGATCCCGGGGATCAGCCCGAGCGTCCAGTCGACGGCGCGCAGCAGCGAGGCGGCGCCGGGGTCCGCACCCGGCACCGCGTCCGCCGCCCGGTCCCGCACCGCCGAGACGAGCGAGGCGTCCTCGGCGAGCCGGCCCGCGAGCACCCGCAGCGCGCCGCGCGGGTCGGGGTGCGGGGCCGGGTCGTCCACCAGGTCGGAGGCCCACATCGGGACTTCCACGATGGCGGTGGTCCCGGCGTAGCGGTGGGTGCGGTACCAGGTGCTGAGCCGGGTGTCCTCCGGGTGGAACGCCCCGGCGGCGGCGCGTCCCCGCGGCGGCATCACGAAGATCCCGGGCCCGGGGGACGGCCAGCCGACCGCGTCCGAGGCCCCGGTCTCCACCGGGATGCGCAGCTCGGCGGCCGACTTGGCGAACGGCTCGGCGAGGCCGGGTATGTCCCGCGTGAGCTGCACCCACGAGCCGCCGAGGTCGGTGCCGTGCAGGGAGACCTGGAGCACCGGCCGCAGCTCGTCGATGAGCGCCATCAGGGCCAGCGTTTCGGGCGGCAGCCGGTCCGGGGGCAGTAAGGACGGCGCCCACTCGGGCTGTTCGGGGCCGGGCGGCCGGTAGAAGTTCCGGTGGTAGTCGAGCAGGGAGTCCGGGTGCGGGGTGCGGTGCAGGGCCGCGCCGTCGGGATCGGCGCACAGCAGGAAGTGCCACCCCCCGCCGGGACGGGGCGCGGGGCCGTGGACGAGGCGCCGGGCCAGGGCGAGGGCGGTGGCGCCGCCGACGGGCTCGTTGGCATGCGCGCCGGCCACGACGAGCACACAGCGGTCCTGCGGCCCGCCGGCGCCGGCGGGCCCGTCCGCGGCAGTCCGGTCCGCGGCAGTCCGGTTCGCGGCCACGGACAGGAGCCAGAGGGGTTCCCCGCCCCGGGAGCTGCCGACCTGGCGCAGCCGGACCCGGCGGGGGTGTGCGTCCGCCAGTGCGCGGGCGGCCTGCGCGAGTTCGCGCGGTGTGGGGTAGCGCATGTCACGGAGGTGGGTCACGTCTGATGCAATGCCCGCCGCACACGCCCCCTACTGCTCCGCGCGCCCCACACTTCCCGAAATGCCGGCCGAAGCCTCCGCCCTCCCGTGCCGGAATCGCGTCGCCTACCGCTGGTGCAGGCCGCGGCCGGCCAGGGTCAGGAACACCTCGCCCACCGCCTCCGACAGCGTCGGGTGGGCGTGGATGTGGCGGGCCACGTCGGACGGCTCGCCGTCCCAGCCCACGACCAGCTGGCCCTCCGCGATCATCTCCGACACGTGCGGCCCCACCAGGTGCACGCCCAGCACCCGCCCGCCCCGCTCCGCGACCACCTTCACCGTCCCGCCCCGCCCGTGCACCATCCCCTTGGCGACGGCCGTCAGCGGCATCGAGCCCACCACCACGTCGTACGCCAGGTCGCGGGCCTGCGCCTCCGTCAGTCCCACGGCGGCCGTCTGCGGTGCCGAGTACGTCACCCTCGGCACCGCCGCGTAGTCCACCGGCGCGCCCGGCACCCCCGCCAGGGTCTCCGCCACCAGCAGCCCCTCCGCGAACGAGGCGTGCGCCAGCCCGGGCGAAGGCGGCGGCAGCAGGTCCCCGACCACGTGGATCCCCGGCACCGCCGTCTCCAGCCGGGACCAGTCGGCGGGCGCCACGAACCCCCGCCCGTCCGCGGCCAGCCCCGCCGCCGCCAGCTCCAGCCCGTCGGTGACCGGAACCCGGCCCACGGCGACCAGCAGCCGCTCCGCCGCCACCTCCTCGAGGTTCCCGCGCGGACCGCGTACGGCGGCCCGCACCCCTCCGCCCGCGAGCCGTTCGACCCCCTCCAGCCGCGCCCCGGTCCGCACGTCGATGCCACGCCCCCGCAGCCCGCGCGCCAGATGCCGGGAGACGTCCGCGTCCTCCAGCGGAACGAGCCGCTCCGCGGCCTCCACCAGCGTCACCTCCGCCCCCATCGACCGGTGGAACGAGGCGTACTCCACGCCGATCGCCCCACCGCCCAGCACCAGCACCGACCCCGGCAGCCCCGGCGCGAACAGCGCGTCGTCACTGGTGACGACCGTGTGCCCGTCGGGCTCCAGCCCCGGCAGGACGCGCGGCCGCGACCCGGTGGCCAGCACGACGCCGCGCGCCGCCGTGAACTCCCGCCCGTCCGACGTCCGTACGGAGCGCGGGCCCGTCAGCCGGGCCGAGCCGTGCACCAGACGCACCCCGGCCTGCCGCAGGTGCCCCTCCACCCCCCGGTGGTTGCGGGCGACGATGTCGTCCCGCGTGGCGGCAAGGGCCCGCCAGTCCACTCCCTCCACCGTCACCCGCACCCCCCAGCGCTCACGCGCCTCGGCCGCCCCGTCGACGAGCTCGGCCGCGTGCAGCATGGCCTTGCTCGGTATGCACCCGCGGTGCAGGCAGGTCCCCCCGACCTTGTCGCGCTCCACGAGGACGACGTCCAGCCCCAGGGCCGCGGCGCGCAGGGCGGTGCTGTACCCGCCGGTGCCGCCGCCGATCACGATCACATCTGCGGTGTTCATGCCCTCCACCCTGCGGCCGGCCCTGGCCTGCGGTCCAAGGCAATGATCTTCTCGGTCCCATGCAGCATGCTTATGCTTCGCATCCATGAGCCTGCGTCAGATGGAGTACTTCCTCGCCGTCGTGGAGGAGTCCTCCTTCACCCGGGCCGCCGACGCCCTGCACGTCACCCAGCCCGCCCTCTCCCACCAGATCAAGGCCCTGGAGCGGTCGGTCGGCGGCGCCCTGCTGGAGCGCATGCCGCGCGGGGTCCGCCTCACCCCCATGGGCCGCGCCTTCCTGCCCCACGCCCAGCTCGCCGTGCGCAGCGCCCGCCAGGCACGGCGCGCCGCCCGCGCCGCCGCCGGAGCCGCCGGCGGCGAACTGCACGTCGCCACCGTCCACTCCGTCGCCGTCGGACTGCTCCCGGCCGTCGCCGCCCGCTGGCGCAGCCGCCACCCCGGCGTCCAGCTCGTCCTGCGCGAGTACGCGTCCACCGAAGCCCTGGAGGAACAGCTGGACCGCGGCGTTGCCGACCTCGCCGTGGGCCCCGAGCCCAAGGAGTGGACCGGCCCCGTCCTCCCGGCCGGCCGGGAGGAGCTGGTGCTCGTCGTCCCCTTCGACGACCCGCTGGCCGGCCGCGGCTCCGTACGCCTGGCCGAACTCGCCGACCGCGACTGGATCCGCTGCGCCATGGAACCCGTCGTACACGGCGAGCCGTTCCTCGACTGGGCGGGCGGCAAGGTCGGCTTCACCCCGCGCACCGTGCTGCGCACCGACCACACCTCCACGGCCGTCCGCATGGCAGCCGCCGGCACCGGGGTCGTCATGGCCCCCGCCCACACGGCCCGGGGCGCCCTCGGCGAGGACTGCACGCTGCTCTCCTTCGACCCGCCGTGGCACCGGCCCCTCGCCGTCTTCTCCCGCGTCCCGCTCACGGGCGCGGCGGAGGCCTTCGCCGGGCTACTCGCCGCCGACCCCGTCCCGTAGCAGGACCGCCACCGGCCGCGCCGCCAGCAGCTCCGCCAGCCGCACCCCGCCCTCGTACGATGCCGGCCGCGGCTCGCCGGGCGCCGGCGGCAGTACGGGCCTCCACCGCCCCGGCGGCAGGGGCAGGACGGTGTCCCGCCAGCCCCCCGACCGGGCCAGCCGGAGCGAGAGCCGGGTCGCCACCGCGACCAGGCCGCCCGGGCGGGCGAAGGCCAGGCAGTGCCCGGCCGCCGGGCCGCGGGCGGCCAGTGCCGCGTAGCCGGTGAACAGCCCCGGCCGGTCCCGGCGCAGCCGCAGCAGGGCGGCCGTCAGCGCGAGCTTCTCCTCCGCCACCCCCTCCGGCGCCGCCCCCGCGTCCAGCCGGGCCAGCGCATCGCGGGGGAACATGGCCGGTCGCCGGTTGTCCGGGTCCACCAGCGCCCGGTACTCCGTCTCGGCACCCTGGTAGACCTCCGGGACCCCGGGCATCGCCAGGTGCAGCAGCGCCGTCCCCAGCAGGTTGGCGCGGGCCGCCTCCGCGAGGGCCTGCGGGAGCTCGGCCCCCTCCGCCCCGGCGGCCACAGCCGGTACGTACCGGGCGACCGAGGCCTCGTACGCCGCGTCCTGCTCGGTCCAGCTGGTGTGCAGGGCGGCCTCGCGCGCCGCCTTGAGCAGGGCTCCCGCGAGCCGCTCCGCGCGGTCCGGGACCTCGCCGAGGCCGAGCGCCGTCTGCCGTGCGACCCACGCCAGTTGAGGGTCGTGCCCGGTGCCGTCCGCATCGCCCGCGGACCCGTCCATCAGCTCGGGCGCCTGCGAAAGGGCTGCGATCCGAGCCCGGACGTCTGCACTGCGCTTGGTGTCGTGCGTGGACAGCACCGTCCCCGAGCCCGGCCAGTCCCGCTCGAGCGCGGCGCAGTACGCGTGGAACCCGTCCGGCTCCACGGCCGGGTGCCCCGGATCCCCGCCGACCTCCGTGGCCGACAGCAGCGGTGTGTACCGGTAGAACGCCCGGTCCTCCAGCGCCTTGGCGCGCAGCGCCGCCGAGGTCTGCGCGAAGCGCGCCGCGAACGCCGGATCCCCCCGCACGAGGTCCCGTACGCCGGCCACCGCCCGCTCACCCGCCCGCCGGGCGGCCTCCGCCAGCGCCCCCGGATCCAGCCCCCCGTCCCCGGGGTACGGCCGGTAGACGGGGTAGGCGATCAGCACCTCGCGCACCGCCGGTGCCGCCTCCGGCCCGGCCGCCCGCTCCAGCGCCCCCAGCTCGGCGGCCAGATCGCCGGTCAGCATCTCCCGAGCGCAGGCCCGGGCGGTGTCCTCCCAGCCCGGCAGGCCCGTGGTCGCCCGGTAGCGGCGGTCCAGTTCGGCGGCACCGGCCGGGTCGGTGAACACCCCGTCCACCTGCCGCAGCGCGTCGTACCCGGTGGTCCCCGCCACCGGCCAGCCGGCCGGCAGCCGCTCCTGCCCGGCCAGGATCTTCTCCACGACCACCCAGCAGCCGTCCCCCACCGCCGCGCGCAGCCGCCGCAGGTACGCCCCGGGGTCCGCGAGCCCGTCCACGTGGTCGATCCGCAGCCCGGCGGCCACCCCGTCGCGCACCAGCTCCAGCACCTTCGCGTGCGTCGCCGCGAACACCTCCGGGTCCTCCACCCGGACCCCGATGAGCTGCGAGATCGTGAAGAAGCGGCGGTAGTTGAGCCCGGTGCGGGCCTCCCGCCAGCAGGCGGGCCGGTACCACTGGGCGGCCAGCAGCTCTGGCACCGGCAGCCCCGCCGTCCCGGCGCGCAGCGGGAACTCCCACCCGCCACCGACCCGCAGCACCCCCTCGCCGACCGTGCACGCGGCCGGGTCGAGCGGCTCCCCGAGCACCGGCAGCAGCAGCCGCCCGCCGCCCGCCTCCCAGTCGATGTCGAACCAGCGCGCGTACGGGGACCGCGGCCCCTCCCGCAGGACCTCCCACAGGGGCCGGTTCAACCGCAGCGGCGAGGGCACCGCCATGTGGTTCGGAACGATGTCCAGCACGAGGCCGAGCCCGCGCTCCCGGGCCGCGGCGGCCAGCCCGCGCAGCCCGCGCTCCCCGCCGAGCTCCTCCCGCACCCGGGAGTGGTCGGTGACGTCGTACCCGTGGGCCGAGCCGGGAACCGCCTCCAGGACGGGGGACAGGTGCAGGTGGGAGATCCCGAGCGAGGCGAGGTGCGCAAGGGTCTTCTCGGCGGCGGCGAAGGGGAATTCCGGGCACAGCTGGAGGCGGTACGTCGACGAAGGTCTCGCCCGGCCGGCGGCGGTCGGAGTGTCGGATTCTGACGTGAGGTGAGGATGGCGTCGGCTCATCAGGAACCTCCGAGGAGACCCCGGCCCGCGGGCGGGGGAGGAATCGGACTTCTGCGGAGCAGGGCAAGGAGCGGAAGGAGCGGCCTCTCGCCCTCCTGGGCGAAGGACCGTGCTCCGACCGGCAGCTTTGATCTCTCCCTGTCGTCGTGCTGGTTCGTGAGGGTGACGAAGAGGGAACCAGCCAGGCGTGCCGGGGTCACGGCCTGCGCCGCCGGCGCCCTCGAGGCCTGCCGGGCGCCGGCCTGACCGCGCGGCCCCAGCCCCCGGCCCCCGGCCCCCGGCCCCCCGGCCCGCGTCACGCGTCACTCCGGCCGCTGGAGCACGACCAGCGAGCGTCCCGTCAGCGTCACCCGGTCCCCGGCCGCGAACTGCGGTCCGCTGCCGGATGGCAGCACCTCCGGCCGCGCCGTGTCCACGACCAGCCGCCACTGCGCCCCGTGGCCGGCCGGAACCGTGAACTCCTGTGCCTCGGCACCGGCGTTGAACATCAGCAGGAACGAGTCGTCGGTGATCCGCTCCCCGCGCGCCCCCGGCTCGGAGATGGCCTCCCCGTTCAGGAACACCGTCAGCGCCCGCGCGTGCTGCGCCTGCCAGTCGCGGGCCCGCATCGGCTCCCCGTACGGGGTGAACCAGGCGATGTCCGACAGCTCGTCGTGGGTGCCCTCCACCGGCCGCCCGTGGAAGAAGCGGCGCCGCCGGAAGACCGGGTGGTCCCGGCGCAGCCACACCATCCGGCGGGTGAACTCCAGCAGCGAGGGCGCCGGTTTGCCCGGCTCCGGCCACTCCACCCACGCCAGCTCGTTGTCCTGGCAGTACGCGTTGTTGTTGCCGCTCTGGCTGCGGGCGAACTCGTCGCCGTGGCTGAGCATCGGCACCCCCTGCGACAGCATTAGGGTGGCCGTGAAGTTGCGCATCTGCCGCTCGCGCAGCTGGAGGACCTCCGGATCGTCGGTCGGGCCCTCCACCCCGCAGTTCCAGGACCGGTTGTGGGTTTCGCCGTCCCGATTTCCCTCCCGGTTCGCCTCGTTGTGCTTCTCGTCGTACGACACGAGATCGTGCAGCGTGAAACCGTCGTGGCAGGTGTGGAAGTTGATGGAGGCGAGGGGGCGCCGGCCGTCGTCCTGGTAGAGGTCCGAGGAGCCCGTCAGCCGGCTCGCGAAATCGGCGAGGGTCCGCGGCTGCCCCCGCCACAAGTCCCGTACGGTATCCCGGTACTTGCCGTTCCACTCCGTCCACAGCGGCGGGAAGTTCCCCACCTGGTAGCCGCCCTCGCCCAGGTCCCAGGGCTCCGCGATCAGCTTCACCTGGCTGACCACCGGATCCTGCTGGACCAGGTCGAAGAACGACGACAGCCTGTCCACCTCGTGGAACTGCCGGGCCAGGGTGGCCGCCAGGTCGAACCGGAACCCGTCCACATGCATCTCGGTGACCCAGTAGCGCAGCGAGTCCATGATGAGCTGCAGGACGTGCGGGGAGCGCATGAGCAGCGAGTTCCCGGTCCCGGTGGTGTCCGTGTAATGCCGCGGATCGTCCGCCAGCCGGTAGTACGAGGCGTTGTCGAGCCCCCGGAAGGACAGCGTCGGGCCCAGGTGGTTGCCCTCGGCCGTGTGGTTGTAGACCACGTCCAGGATCACCTCGATCCCGGCCTCGTGCAGGGCCCGGACCGCCGACTTGAACTCCAGAACCTGCTGGCCGCGGTCGCCCGAGGCGTAGCCGTTGTGCGGGGCGAAGTAGCCGATCGTGTTGTAGCCCCAGTAGTTGGTCAGCCCGTCGTCGACCAGCCGGTGGTCGTGGACGTACTGGTGCACCGGCATCAGCTCGAGCGCGGTCACCCCGAGCTTCGTCAGGTGCCCGATGACCGCCGGGTGCGCGAGCGCCCCGTACGTGCCGCGCAGCTCCTCCGGGAGCTCGGGATGGCGCATGGTCAGCCCTTTGACATGGGCCTCGTACAGCACCGTCCGGTGGTACTCGTGGCGCGGCGGGCGGTCGTTGGCCCAGTCGAAGTACGGGTTCACGACGACCGAACCCATCGTGCGCGGCGCCGAGTCGAGGTCGTTGCGCGAGTCGGGCCGGCCGAAGTGGTAGCCGTACACCTCCTCGCCCCAGTCGATGCTCCCGGCGATCGCCCGGGCGTACGGGTCGAGGAGCAGTTTGGCCGGATTGCAGCGCTGCCCGCGCTCGGGCTCGTACGGCCCGTGGACGCGGAAGCCGTAGCGCTGGCCCGGCATCACGCCCGGCAGGTAGGCGTGCCGGACGAAGGCGTCGGTCTCGCGCAGTTCGACGGCCGTCTCGGAGCCGTCATCGTGAAGCAGGCACAGCTCGATGCGCCGGGCGGCCTCGGAGTAGACCGCGAAGTTGGTGCCTGCGCCATCGTAGGTGGCGCCGAGCGGATACGCGTGTCCCGGCCAGACCTGCATGGACAACGACTCGTCTCCCGTCTTCCCCTCGGCGTCGGGCGGCTGGTTCGCGGTCGGCGGCCGCCGATCCGTGCCATGGGCAGGATCTTCCCCGAAAGAGGGGCTGTACGCGGGGACTTGGGATACTCCTGCCGGGTGACCCGGTGTGCCGATATGCGGGTCAGCGGACTGTGTGCGCATCCGATAATGGGTCAACGGATCACCTGTGTACGGTTCATCGGGTCGCATCGGGCTGCACCGGGCGCCGACCTCGGAGTACCCTTCCGTGATCACTGGAGACGGGCGTCCAGAACGCAGAAGGCGGTGCACGGGTGAGCTCGGGAGGGCTGGAGCTTCCCCCTGGTGACGGCGGTCACGAGGGTGGCTCGGCGGACGCCCCAGGAGGCGCACCCGGCGGTGCGTCCGGCGGGGTGCCGGAAGGGGCCGGGGGCGGCGGGGCCGGGGGGGCCGACGGGCCCGGCGGGGTGCCGGGCGGGGCGGTGTCCCTCGCGGCGCCGGAGGCCGCGGCGATACGGGCCGGGGCCGAACTGGACTGGGGCGCGGACGCCTGGACCGAGGTGCGCACCCGGGCCCAGCGCGCGGGCCGCGCGTACATCTGGCTCAATCTGATCGAACAGCGGCTGCGGGCGGTGGTCGGCGCCGTCCTGCGGCCGATCTACCAGCCCGTGCACGGCGAGGACGACTGGGTCGTCGTCGCCGCCGGGCCCGCCGGACAGGAGTGGGTGCAGCGGGCCGTCGCGGTGCGCGAGGTCAGCCGCCGCAAGGGCTACCTGCTCGACCCCGCCGACGACAACGTCCTCAGCTTCCTGACGCTGCCCCAGCTGCGGGAGCTGATGGTCCAGCACTGGCCCTGCTTCGAACCGTACTTCGACGACCGGCGGGAGATCGAGCTCGCCCTCGACGAGCTCGAGGTCACCCGGAACGTCGTCTCCCGCAACCGGGCGCTGTCCCGGGCCGTGCTGGAACAGGCGGAGCGCGCCTCGGCCCGGCTGCTCGAGGTGCTGGGCGGAGGCGCCGGCTCCCCGTCGGCGGACCGGCTGCCGATCGACGCCGTCGAGGACCTGGTGGGCGACCGGTACGCGGACGTGGTCTCCGTCCACCCCGACCGGGTCCGGCTCCAGCGGCAGCTCCCGGCCGAGGACCTCTTCGGCGGCGCACGGCGGCTCGACGCCATCGGCATAGGGCTCAACCTGCTCGTCCAGAACTACTCCGGCCGAAGACTCGTCCGGCTCACCGAGGCCGGCTGCCGGGTCCGGCTGCTGTTCCTGAACCCGGCCAGCAGCGCCGTCAAGCGCCGCGAACGGGAGCTCGGGCTGCGCAAGGGCGAGCTGAGCCGGTCGGTGGAGATGAACATCCTCCACGTGCGGCGGGTGCGGGCCGGGCTGCGGGACCCCTCGCGGTTCGAGATCCACGTCTTCGACGAGACCCCGCGCTTCACGGCCTACCTGGTGGAGGGGGAGAACTCGGGCATCGCGGTGGTGCAGTCGTACCTGCGCCGGGCGCGGGGCATGGAGGCGCCGGTGCTCGTCCTGCGGGGCGGCGGTGCGCGGGCCTCGGCGTCACCCCGCGATACCGAACACGGACTTTTCCCCATGTATCGGGAGGAATTCGAGTCCATCTGGCAGGACTCCCGCCCGGTGTCGTGACTGTCAGTGGCCCGTGGCAGGCTGAAAGTCGTTGGCCGGGGGATGCACGCCGGCCGACGGCTGCCGGTGCTGATGGCCGGCGGCTGATGACTGATGGCTGACGACTGACGAATGGTGCCGGGGGCCGAGGACCGAGGGCCGCGGACGTGACGGGGGAGGGGCGCGTGATGGGGGACTGGCACGCCGGAGCGCTGATCGGATTCGACCTGGAGACGACCGGCACGGAGCCGGGGGAGTCGCGGATCGTCACGGCGGCGGTGGTCGAGGTGCGGGGCGGGGAGGTGCTCGGGCGGCGCTGCTGGCTCGCGGACCCGGGCATACCGATCCCCCGGCAGGCCTCGGCGATCCACGGGATCAGCACGGAGCGGGCCGTCGCCGAGGGCCGCCCGGTGCGGGAGGTCGCCGACGAGGTCGCGGCGGGCCTCGTGGAGCACTGGAGCCGCGGCGCGGTCGTCGTCGCGTACAACGCGGCCTTCGACCTGACCCTGCTGACGGCGGAACTCGCCCGGCACGGGCTCCCCTCGCTCGCCGACCGGCTCGGGGGGACGCCGACCGGGCCGGTGGTCGACCCGCTGACCATCGACCGGGCGGTGGACCGCTACCGGCGAGGCAAGCGCACGCTCGAGGCGGTGTGCGGGGTGTACGGGGTCACCCTCGACAGTGCGCACGACGCGGGCGCCGATGCGCTGGCCGCGGTCCAGGTCGCCCGCGCGATAGCCGTCCGCCACCCGCAGGTGGCCGCCCTCACCCCGGCCGAGCTGCACGCCCGCCAGAGCGCCTGGCACGAGCGCTGGGCCCGGGACTTCCAGTCGTACCTGCGCCGCCAGGGCACCCCGGACGCGGTGGTCGACCCGGCATGGCCGCTCCGGGGGATCGCGGCGGTGCCGGCCTGAGGGAGCGCCGCCGGGAGCGGTACAAGCAGGACCAGGTCCGACGGCCGCCCGCCCGTCCCTTCAGCGGCCGCGGCGTGGGCGCGGATCGGGAGGTGGACCAGCGCGCGGTGGGAGGCCGCCGCGAGGGTCCACAGGGCCGGCGGTGCTGCACCGTCAGAAGGCGTGCCAGCGCATGTGCGGGTCCCCGTCGCGGAGGGACGCCACCCGGCGCCGGAACTCGGCCTGGGCCTTCGGGTTGGCGGGGGCGTGCTGGGCGACCCAGGCGCAGCTCGCCGTCTCGCGGGCGCCGCGCAGGACTGCGCAGCCCTCCCAGTCGCGCACGTCCCACCCGTAGGCGGTCGCGAACGCGTCGTACGCCGCCGACGGCAGGCCGTACCGGTCCCGGGACAGGGCCATGACGACCAGGTCGTGCTCCCGCAGGTCCGTCGACACGGTCTCCAGGTCCACCAGGACCGGGCCGTCGGGGCCGACGTGCACGTTGCGGGGGAGCGCGTCGCCGTGGATCGGGCCCGGCGGGAGGTGCGGGGTGAGCGCGGCCACCTGGCCGGCGTAGCCATCGCGCCGGGCCCGCAGGTACGCGGCGTCCGCCGGGTCCACGGCGCTGCCGGCCAGCCGCAGCCACCGCTCGACCCCGCCCAGCAGGTCGCGCGCGGGCAGGTCGAACGGCGGCGCCGGCAGGGCGTGGATGCGGCGCAGCAGCACCGCCAGGTCCTCCGGCCCGGCCGGCCGGACCGCGTCCGGCAGCCGGTGCCACACCGTCACCGGGTGGCCGTCCACCAGCCGCGGCTTCGGCTCGGCGGCCCGCACCGCCGGGATCCCGGCCCGCTCCAGCCAGAGCGCCACGGCGAGTTCCCGCGCGGCCCGCTCCAGCAGCGCCGCCTCCCTGCCCACCTTGACGACGAGCTCGCCGACGCCGAACACCGCGTTCTCCCCCAGGGCGAGGAGGGCTGCGGCCTGCCCTCGGGCCGGCCGGGTGAACCCCGCGGCCGCCAGTACATCCCTGGCCCGCGCCTCGTCCATGCGCCCTCTTGCCCTCTCTCGGATCCGGGTCTTGGTGAGCGGGTTCAGTTTCGCACTGTGGCTATGGTTTGAGCATGACCACATACGCGGCCCTGCTGCGCGGCATCAACGTCGGCGGGAAGAAGAAGGTTCCGATGGCCGAGCTGCGCGAGGTGCTCGAAC
The DNA here is from genome assembly GCF_056436005.1 of Streptomyces sp. NPDC043854. Classification (NCBI taxonomy): domain Bacteria; kingdom Bacillati; phylum Actinomycetota; class Actinomycetes; order Kitasatosporales; family Streptomycetaceae; genus Streptomyces; species Streptomyces sp. NPDC043854. Next base: position 142,158 of record NZ_JBWKDK010000006.1, on the reverse strand, counting down.
GCCTCGGGTACGAGGACGTGCGGACCTATCTGCAGAGCGGCAACGCCGTGTTCGGCTGCCGGGACGCCGATCCGGTGGCGCTCGCCCGGGAGATCGAGCATGCCCTCGAAGAGCGGTTCGGGTTCTCCGTGGCCTGTCTCGTGGTCGACGGGGCCCAGCTGAAGACCGTGCAGGAAGGTTGCCCCTATCCCGCCGATGAGCTGGAGGGGAAGCAGCTGCACGCCACCTTCCTGTCGGAGCAGCCCGACGACTCGCGGTTCGCCGGGATCGACCGGGAGGCGTTCCTGCCGGAGGAGTTCAGCGTGGGCGAGCGGGTCGTCTACCTGTACGCCCCCGACGGGCTGGGGCGGTCCAAGCTGGCCGAGGCCCTGTTCCGGCCGGCGGTGTTCAAGGGCGTCGACGCCACCACCCGGAACTGGAACACGGTGGTGAAGCTCGTCGAGATGACCCGCTGAGCGGCCTCCCCGAGGCCGCTCAGCTCCAGTCGATGTCGGACAGGCGCTCCAGCGGGGCGCGGTCCTCCACGGCCTCGGGGACGACCAGGGTGTCCGCTTCGGCCATCGCCGCGGCGAACCGGACGCCGGTGCGTGCCTGGAGCTCGGCGAGCCTGACCTGGAACACGCGGAACTCGTCCAGGTCCAGCGCTTCGGTCAGGACCAGGTTCTGTGTCAGCAGGAAGGCCTTGCACTTCAGGGTGTCGTGCTCGGTGAAGACCAGCACCTTCCAGAACTCCCGGGGTATCTGCACGCCCCGGAAGACGCGGTCGTCCTCCTGGAAGACCGGGCCGCCGAACACGCTCACCCGCAGCCCGTCGACTTCCACTTCCTCGAACACCGCGTCCTCGAGGTGCCCCCAGACGCCGTTGCGGGCGCTCTGGTTGAAGTCGTCCATCTGCGGAGTGATGTTGGTGTAGAAGAACGAGTCCCGGTTGGCCTTCTGCGCCTCGGCCAGCGGCCCCCACAGCAGGTCGGCGCGGCGGGCGACGTGGCCCCGGTCGAGCCGGTTGTGTGCCCCGCCCTTGTACAGGTCGTTGTCCACCTGCGCCGCGAGCGGCAGCCGCGGGTCCGTCTTGAACTTGATCCCCTTGCGGTCGAGTTTCTTCAGGCTGCCGCCGTCGATGTTCCAGGCCACCCAGAACGCGAACCGGCGGCTCGAGCTCAGCGCCAGGGAGAAGTGCGTGTAGGGGACGACCTCGGACCCGCCGAGTTGCACCGCGTCGTCCTTGATGGACGGGTTCAGCTTCGGGGGCGCTATCGGGACGGAGAGGAAGGCCGGGTCGTAGCCGCCTGCGGGACCCGCCTCGGGGGCCGGGCGCTGAAGGGTGATCTTCAGTTCGTCGAAGACCGCCCGGGGGAAGCAGGCCAGCGCCCGCTCCTCGGGGTCGGCTTCGGACTCGCCGCCGAAGTGCAGTCCCGCGAGCACGTCGCTCGGCCGTCCGGCGCGGGTCTTGAACATCCACGCCGCCCCCGAGTCGCCCCGCTTGCTGATCTCGCCGTCGGGCGCCGGCTTGTTGGGGTCGGGGCCTATCTCGAAGCACTCGATCTCCCTGATGCCCACGCCCGTGCCGTAGTCGACGCTCACCTTGGCGAAGGGGCGGGTCACCACGCCGTGCGTGACCCCCGTGGTGCGGCCGCATTTGACGACCTTGTCGTCGATCTGCGGCTCGCCCAGCCTGGCCGGGGCCACGTCGAGGTCGAGGATGCTCGGGTCGCAGTCCCGGTCCGTGACCGTCGACACGGCGCAGTCGCCGGCGACGCCCAGGTGGGCGCGTACCAGCCGGCCCAGATGGTTGAGGGCGGTACGGCTGTCGTCCTTGGCGCCCGGCTGTACGACGTGGTCGCCCCGGGTGCCGGTGCGGCCGTTGAGGACGTGCCAGTTGCTCAGGACGCAGGTCGAGCCGTCGTTCCGGTCGAAGACGATGCAGCCGAGGGTGCCCGCGCTCAGGTTGACGTTGCTGACGCTCACCCCGGGGCGTACCGGGTCGACGCGCCGCTGCCGGTCCGGGGTCTCCCCCTCGGCCACCACCAGGAAGTGCGGCGCGTAGCTGCGCTGGACGACGTCCGTCGGCACCCTGACCCCGTCGACCTCGATGAACGCGGGTATCTCCACGCTGCCCAGGAGACCGAGGCCCTCCGGCTCGACCTTCCGGTCGACCGTGAACTGAAGGGCCAGCTCCTTGCCCCGCTTGCCGTCCTTCTCCTTGTAGCCGATGCCGATCGAGGACACGTTCGGATCGCTCAGGTAACTCGACCCGCGGGTGCGGATGAAGTGCTTGAGCGAGGTGATCAGTTCGTCCTGCTCCTTCGCCGAGGGCTTCGGCCGGGCGGACGTGCGCTTCGTGGCAGCCATCGAAGGCTCCCTTCGAACAGGGAGTTCCGGGTGTGAGATGCCCGCCGGATCGCCCTGCGGTGACACACCGGCAGAGGCTCCCCGCTCCGTGCGTGCACTTCCAGCGTACGGCCGCCCTACCGGGCGGGCGCGTCGAGGACTTCGCGTTCCCGAGGCGTGAGACGGATGGTTGCCGCGTCAAGGTTTTCGCCGGATGGGCGGGCGGCTGAGCCGGTGCCCGGGCCGACGTCTGCCGGACCCACCCCTCGGCCGCCAACTCGACTGGCGCACCGGGCTGTTCGGCACCAGGGGCCCGGCCGGGCCTGCCGTGCCGGGGCCGAGCCGCCGTATGGGAAGGCCGCCGCCGAGCCGGAACACGCAGTCCGCCACGCCCCCGCCGAAAACACAGGACGCCGCATGTGCCAGGCTCCGCACATGCGCTACATCATCATCGGTGCCGGAGCGATCGGCGCGACCATCGGCGGACGGCTCGCCGAGGCAGGCAACGAGGTCGTCCTCGCCGCGCGGGGCGCACACGCCCGGGCCCTGCGGGCGGACGGACTGCGGCTCACCACGGCCGACGGGACCCGGGTGCACCGGCTGCCCGTCGTGGAGGGCCCGGCGGAGCTCGGCGAACTGCGGCCGGACGACGTCCTGCTGCTCGCCGTGAAGACCCAGGACGCCATCGCCGCGCTCGACCTGTGGGGTGCCGCGGAGGTGGCGGGCGGCGGGACGGCGGCCCAGCGGCTGCCGGTGCTGTGCGCGCAGAACGGAGTCGAGAGCCAGCGCCTCGCCCTGCGCCGATTCGCACGGGTGTACGGGGTCTGCGTGTGGCTGCCGGCCACGTTCCTGGAGCCGGGCGTGGTGAGCGCCCTGGGCGCACCCCGGACCGGCATCCTGCACATCGGCCTGGCCGCCGGCGGCGCGGATGCGCGGGCCCGGCGGATCGCGGCCGACCTGGACGGGGCCGGCTTCGACGCGCCGGTGGTCGAGGACGTGATGCGGTGGAAGTACGCGAAGCTGCTCGGCAACCTCGGCAACGCGATCCAAGCCACCACGGGGCCCGAACCCGACCCGGCCAAGGCGGCGCTGCTCCGGCGGGCCCGCCGCGAGGGCGCGGCCGTCTTCGCCGCGGCGGGGATCGCGTACGTGTCGGAGGCGGAGGAGGCCGCGGCCTGGGACGGCCGGGCCGTGCAGCCGCCGGTGCTGCGGGGCGGGTCGTCCTGGCAGAGCCTGCAGCGGAGGACCGGGTCGATCGAGGCCGACTACCTCAACGGGGAGGTGTGCCTGCTGGGGCGGCTGCACGGGGTGCCGACGCCGGTCAACGAGGTGCTGCGGCAGGCGGCGAACATCTTCGCCCGCGAGGGGATCACACCGGGCTCGATGTCCATCGCGGACCTCACCGCCCTCGCCGACGAAGCCGCCGCCCGCTGCCACTAGCTGCCGCTGCCGCTGCGCTCAAACGCCGCGCCGGCTGGAAATTCCAGCCTCGCCGGCGTTTGAGGCGCGGGGGTCTGGGGGCGGAGCCCACAGTTTCGGGAAGGGGCGGGGTGGGGAAAGGCTCCGCGCAGCGGCAGCCGGCGGGTCGGCCCTCAGGCCATCAGGCCATCAGGCCGAGAGGGCGACGGGCGCCGGGCGCCGGGCGGCGGCCGGGGCCGTGACGGCGGCCTCGTACCGGTGCAGGAGCAGGCGGGCCAGCTGCGGGGCGGCGCCCAGCACCCCGGCCACCACGTCCGCACCGGCCTCGCGCGCCCCGGCGTCGATCCGGTCCGGCAGCCGGCCGGGGGCGATGACGTACGGCGCCACCGCCACGCGCCGGACGCCCTCCGCCCGCAGGGCCCGTACGGCGTCCTCCGTACGGGAGTACCCGGCGGGAAAGGCTCCGGAGGCGAACGCAGGCCGCACGGCGCACCAACCGGTGTGCCGCCACTCCCGCGCGGTTTCAGCGATCACTGCGATCGCCTCCGGGTCCGATGAACCGGCGGCCGCGAGCACCACGCCGGTGGTGGCGCGGTCCGCCGGGGTGATCCCGGCCTCCCGCAGCCGGAGCTCCAGCGCCGCCGTCAGCAGCGGGGAGGGGCCGAGGACGTCGGCGACGCGGACCGTGAGGGCCGGCAGCCGGAGCAGGGCCTCCGCGAGCACCGCGGGGATGTCCGCCTTCGCGTGGAAGGCGCGGGTGAGCAGCAGCGGCAGCGCGACCACGTCGTGGACGCGGTCGGCGTGCAGTGCGGACAGCACCTGCTCGACCCGGGGGGCGTTGAAGTCGAGGAAGGCCGTCTCCACCCGCAGCCCCGGCCGCAGCGCCCGCACGCGCCGGGTGAGGGCGTGCACGGTCGCCGCGTGCCGCGGGTCGCGGCTGCCGTGGGCGATGACGAGAAGGACGGGGACTGGGGCGGGGGCCATGCTGATCAGCTCCTGGCCAGCAGGCCGCGGCTGCGCAGCACCCACCGCTCGACCGGGCTGAAGACCAGCAGGTCGATGGCGATGCCGACGACCAGGATCAGGATGATCGCGAGGAACACGCCGGGCAGGTCGATGTTGTTGCGGCCGTTCTCCAGCAGCTGGCCCAGGCCCAGCCCGAGGTCGGGCGAGGAGGCGATGATCTCGGCGGCCATCAGGGACCGCCAGGAGAACGCCCAGCCCTGCTTCAGGCCGGCCAGGTAGCCGGGCAGCGCGGCCGGCATGACCACGTGCCACACGCCCTTGACGCCCGTCGCGCCCAGGGTGCGGCCGGCCCGCAGGAACAGCGGCGGCACCTGGTCCACGCCGGAGACCAGGCCGTTGGCGATGGACGGGACGGCGCCCAGCAGGATGACGGTGAACATCATGGAATCGTTGAGGCCGAACCAGAGGACGGCCGGCGGAACCCAGGCCACCGACGGCAGGGACTGCAGGCCCGACAGGATCGGGCCGATCGCCGCCCGCACCGCCTTCACCCGGGCGACCAGCAGGCCGAGCGGGGTGCCGATGGCCAGGGCCAGCAGGAAGCCGAGCAGGCCGCGGGAGACCGAGGTCCAGATGACGTCGAACAGGGTCCCCTTGAGCCACATGTCCGCCAGGCTGTCCCACACCGCGGACAGCGGGGGCAGTTTGCTCTCCTCGGTGACCCCCGCCGAGACGAGGACCTGCCAGACGGCCAGGACGAGGGCGACCGCCAGGACCGGCGGGAGGACCTTCTTGAGGAGGACCTCCCTGACCGGGGTGCGCCGGACCTCCACGGCGTCGAGCGCGTCGAGGCCGGCCTCCAGGCCCGCGAGGTCGTCCGTCTTCGCCTTCGTTTCAGTGCTGGCCATGGCGGCGGATCTCCCCACGCAGGTGTTCGGTGATCTCGAGGGACAGCTCCGCGACGTCCGCGTCCTCGATGCGGCGGGGCTGCGGGATGCCGACGGCCCACTCCTTCGCGACCCGGCCGGGGCGGGAGGAGAGCAGGACCACGCGCTGGGCGAGGCGTACGGCCTCGCGCACGTTGTGGGTGACGAAGAGGACCGAGAGGTTCGTCTCCTGCCAGATACGGGTGAGTTCGCCGTGCAGCACGTCCCGGGTGATGGCGTCGAGGGCCGCGAACGGCTCGTCCATCAGCAGCAGCGGGCTGTCCTGGGCCAGGGCGCGGGCCAGGGCGACGCGCTGGCGCATGCCGCCGGACAGCTCGTGGACGCGCTTGCCGTACGCCCCGCCGAGGCGGACCAGTTCCAGCAGCCGCTCGGCCTCCGCCGTGCGGCCGGACTTGGGCACGCCGCGCAGCCGCAGGGCGAGTTCGATGTTCTTGCCCGCGGTCAGCCACGGGAACAGGGCGTGCTCCTGGAACATCAGGGCGGGGCGGCCGGCGGTCTCGATGGTGCCCGCGGTGGGCTTGTCGAGGCCGGCGACCAGGTTGAGCAGGGTGGACTTGCCGCAGCCCGAGGCCCCCAGGATGGTGACGAATTCTCCCGGACCGACATCGAGGCTGATGTCGTCCAGGACGAGCTGCGATCCGGCCGGGCCGGTGAAGGACTTCGAGACGTGCTCGATCCGGGCGGCGTGGGCGGCGGCCGTCGCGGCGGTGCCCTCGGCGGCCTTGGCAAGCGTGGTGGCCATGGTCGTCACCTCCTGGGGGTTGTTCGTGCGGACTTACTTCGCGCCGAGGCCGGCGTCGGGGACCTCCGGCTTGCCGGCTTCCTTCAGCACCTTGTTCAGCAGCGTCAGGTCGTAGATGCCGGCCAGGTCGGGCTGTTCGATGAGCTCGGCCCTGACGGCGTGGTCGGCCTGCGCCTTGAGCGTGGCGGCCAGCGGGTCGTCGGTGACGAGGATGCTCTTCCAGGCGGGGTCGATGACCTTCGCGTCGAGTTCCTTGCCGGTCCCGGCCTTCAGGGCCGCGTTCGCGGATGCCTTGGCCCGGTCGGGGTTGGCGTTGATCCACTCGTTGGTCTTCACGGTGCCGCGGAGCACGGCCTCGACCACGTCCGGGTGCTCCTTGAGGAACTTCTGCGACACGATGACGTTCGTGATCACGAACTTCTTGTCGGGCCACAGGTCGGTTTCGTCGAGGAGGACCGCGGCGCCTTCCGTGACCAGCTTGGAGGCGGTCGGCTCGGGCACCCAGGCGCCGTCGACGGACCCCTGCTTGAAGGCGTCCGGGGTCACCTTGTTGTCGGTGCGGACGACGGAGACGTCGCCCTTGCCGGACTCGGGGTCGACCTTCCAGCCCTTCCCGGCGATCCAGTTGAGGAAGGCGACGTCCTGCGTGTTCCCCTTCTGCGGGGTGGCGATCCTCTTGCCCTTGAGGTCGTCCGGGGTCTTGATCCTGTCGGGGTTCACGACCAGCTTCACGCCGCCGGAGGCGGAGCCGGAGATGATCCGCAGGTTCCGGCCCTTGGACTTGACGTAGCCGTTGATGGCCGGCGAGGGGCCGATGAAGCCGATGTCGAGAGAGCCGCCGCCCAGGGCCTCGATCTCGGACGGGCCGGCGTTGAACGCCTGAGGCTTGATCCTGGTGCCGCCGAGCTCCTTGGCGATCAGGCCTTCCTGGAGGCCGACCAGGGCGGTGGCGTGCGTCAGGTTCGGGAAGTAGCCGATGCGGACCTCGGACGCCGACAGCTTCGTGCCGGAGCCGGCAGCAGTGCCGGACGTCTTGTCATCAGCTTTGTCGGCCTGGGAGCCGTAGCCGCACGAGGCGAGCGCGCCGATCAGGAGCGGGAGGGCGGCTGCGGCGGCCAGGCCGCGGCGCAGCGCGCTACCGGCGGCACGGGTGGTGGCAGGCACGGGAGGGCTTCCTCTCGTGACGTCGTCTCATGACGCACGTCTTCGTCGGTGGAGCGAGGTCGGGTCGAGCACGCGGTGCTCGTGGGGGGCGAGGGCCCGGCGGCGGGACGCCGACGGCGATGCGGTCATCCCGCACATCGCGCCACCCCTCCCTGACCGCTGCCGAGGGCGCCGCTTCCCACTCGGCCGCCCTCCTTGGCGAAGGTCGCGAAGATGTCACTGTCCATGGCTCAGAAGTCCCACCCGTCGTCGTCGGCCTCGGCGGCCCCCCGGGCGGCGCGGGAGGCGAAGGACTCGCCGGCCATGCCCGCCGCGAGGGTCGTGCCGTCGGCCGGGTCGATGAGCAGGAACGATCCGGTGCGGCGCGAGTCGGCGTACGCGTCGAGCGCGAGCGGCTCGGCGGTGCGTACGACGACGCGGCCGATGTCGTTGGCCACCAGCTGCCCCGGGTCGGGGTGCTGGGACAGGTCGTCCAGCGTCAGGCGGGAGGGGATCTCCTTCACGATCGCCTTGACCGTGCGGGTGGTGTGCTTCAGGAGGACCCGCGCGCCCACGGAGAGGGGCTGGTCGGCCACGTGGCAGACGGTCGCGACGACGTCCTGCGTGGTGGCGGGGGCCGAAGCGGTCGGCGCGATCAGGTCGCCGCGCGAGATGTCGATGTCGTCCTTCAGACGGAGCGTCACCGACTGCGGGGCCCAGGCGATGTCGACGGCCGTGCTTGATCCAAGACCGGTGCCGAGCGCGTCGATGCCCTCGATGACCGAGGTGCGGCCCGACGGCAGCACGGTCACGGCCTCGCCGACCCGCAGCACGCCGGAGGCGATCTGGCCGGCGTAGCCCCGGTAGTCGGGGTGCTCGGCGGTCTGCGGGCGGATCACGTACTGCACCGGGAAGCGCGCCGGGCAGGCGGCCAGGTCGTGGCTGACCGGGACGGTCTCCAGGTGCTCCAGCACCGTCGGGCCGCCGTACCAGTCCATGTTGGCGCTGGGCTCCACGACGTTGTCGCCGGCCAGGGCCGAGATCGGGATCGCGGTGATCTCCGGCACGCCCAGCTCGCCGGCGTACTCGGTGAACTCAGCGGCGATCTTCGCGAAGACCGCCTCCTCGTACCCGACCAGGTCCATCTTGTTGACGGCCAGGACCACGTGCGGGACGCGCAGCAGGGCCGCGACCGCGGCGTGCCGGCGGGTCTGCTCGACGACGCCGTTGCGGGCGTCGACCAGCACCACGGCCAGTTCGGCGGTGGAGGCGCCGGTGACCATGTTCCGGGTGTACTGCACGTGCCCGGGGGTGTCGGCCAGGATGAACCGGCGGCGGGCGGTGGCGAAGTAGCGGTAGGCGACGTCGATGGTGATGCCCTGCTCGCGCTCGGCCCGCAGGCCGTCGGTCAGCAGCGCCAGGTCCGGGGCGTTCTGCCCGCGGTCGGCGGAGACCCGCTCCACGGCCTCGAGTTGGTCCTCCAGGACCGACTTCGAGTCGTGCAGCAGGCGGCCCACCAGCGTGGACTTGCCGTCGTCGACGGAACCCGCGGTGGCGAAGCGCAGCAGCGTCGTCGCGCTCAGCTGCTCGGTGGTGCTGGACATGGCTAGAAGTACCCTTCGCGCTTGCGGTCTTCCATCGCGGCCTCGGACAGCTTATCGTCCGCCCGGGTCGCGCCCCGCTCGGTCAGTCGGGAGACGGCGATCTCGGCGATCACCGCGTCGAGCGTGGCGGCGTCGGAGTCGACGGCGCCGGTGCAGGACATGTCGCCGACGGTGCGGTAGCGGATCAGCCGCTTCTCCACCGTCTCGCCGTCCTTGGGGCCGCCCCAGTCGCCGGCGGTGAGCCACATGCCGTTGCGGGCGAACACCGCGCGCTCGTGGGCGAAGTAGATGTCCGGCAGGGCGATGTTCTCGCGGGCGATGTACTGCCACACGTCCAGCTCGGTCCAGTTGGACAGCGGGAAGACGCGGACGTGCTCGCCCGCGGCGTGCCGGCCGTTGTAGAGCTGCCACAGCTCCGGGCGCTGGCGGCGCGGGTCCCACTGGGAGAACTCGTCGCGCAGCGAGAACACCCGCTCCTTGGCGCGGGCCTTCTCCTCGTCGCGGCGGCCGCCGCCGAAGACCGCGTCGAACCGGTGGTTCTGGATGGCCTCGGTCAGCGGGACCGTCTGGAGCGGGTTGCGGGTGCCGTCGGGGCGCTCGCGCAGCCTGCCGGCGTCGATGTACTCCTGGACGGAGGCCACGTGCAGCCGCAGGCCGTGCTCGGCGACCGTGCGGTCGCGGTAGTCGATGACCTCGGGGAAGTTGTGCCCGGTGTCCACGTGCAGCAGCGCGAACGGCACCGCCGCCGGTGCGAACGCCTTCAGCGCCAGGTGCAGCATGACGATCGAGTCCTTGCCACCGGAGAAAAGGATCACCGGCTTCTCGAACTCGCCCGCGACCTCGCGGAAGATGTGCACCGCCTCCGACTCCAGGGAGTCCAGGTGCGACAGGGCGTACGGCGCGTCCGCGTCGGAGTCGGCGGCGCTGTTGTGCAGGTGCGCGGCGGTGGTCATGCCAGCCCCTTCTCGGTGAGCAGCGTGAACAGGGACGCCGCGGACTCCTGGACGGTCTGCGTGTGCGACTCGATGCGCAGGTCCGGGGCGGCCGGGGCCTCGTACGGGTCGTCGACGCCGGTCAGACCGGAAATCTCGCCCGCCGCCTGCTTCGCGTACAGGCCCTTGACGTCGCGGACGGAGCACACCTCGACCGGGGTGGCCACGTGCACCTCCAGGTACGTCGTGCCGGCGGCGGCGTGCCGCTTCGCGACGGCCTCGCGGCTGTCGGCGTACGGCGCGATCACGGGGACCAGCACCTTGACGCCGTTGCCGGCGAGGAGTTCGGCGACGAAGCCGATCCGCTGCACGTTGGTGTGCCGGTCCTCGCGGGTGAAGCCCAGGCCCGCCGAGAGGAATTCGCGGATCTCGTCGCCGTCGAGGACCTCCACCCGGTGGCCCTCGCCGCGCAGCCGCTCGGCCAGCGCGTGGGCGATGGTGGTCTTGCCCGCGCTCGGCAGACCCGTCAGCCACACCGTGGCTCCCCGGTCCGTCACGCTCATCTGCTTCTCCGTAGGTTCCGTCATCAGCCGTGCAGTCCGCACTCGGTCTTCGCCCGGCCGGCCCAGCGGCCGACCCGGGTGTCCTCGCCCTCCGCCACGCGGCGGGTGCAGGGGGCGCAGCCGACCGAGGCGTAGCCGTCCATCAGCAGCGGGTTGGTCAGGACGCCGTGCTCCGCGATGTACGCGTCGACGTCGTCCTGGGTCCAGCGGGCGATCGGCGAGACCTTGACCTTCTGCCGCTTCTCGTCCCAGCCGACCACGGGGGTGTTCGCCCGGGTCGGGGACTCGTCGCGGCGCAGCCCGGTCGCCCAGGCGTCGTACGCGGTCAGGCCCTCCTCGAGCGGCTTGACCTTGCGCAGGGCGCAGCACAGGTCGGGGTCGCGGTCGTGGAGCCGGGGGCCGTACTCCGCGTCCTGCTCGGCCACCGTCCGGCGGGGGGTGAGGGTGATGACGTTGACGTTCATCACGGCCTCGACCGCGTCCCGGGTGCCGATGGTCTCCTCGAAGTGGTAGCCCGTGTCGAGGAAGACGACGTCCACGCCGGGGAAGACGCGGGACGCCAGGTGGGCGACGACCGCGTCCTCCATGGAGGAGGTCACGCAGAACCGCTCGCCGAAGGTCCGCGCCGCCCAGGCGAGGATCTCCGGGGCGGGGGCGTCCTCCAGGTCGCGGTCGGCCTGCTCGGCCAGCTCCTTGAGCGTCGTGGTGGTCATATGTCCTCCCCTCCGGCGGTCTCGGACCGCAGACCGCGGGCCAGTAGTCCCAGGTACTTCAGCTGGAAGGCCCGGTTGCAGGACCTGCACTCCCAGGCGCCGTGACCCTGCTCGTTCGGGAACAGGTCCTCGTCGCCGCAGTACGGGCAGTGGAACGGGGCGGCGCGCTCGCTCATACCGTGCTCCTCGGTTCGCCCGCCGCGCTCACGAGAGGCTCTCGTCGCGCGCGCGGGCGACCCAGGCGGCGAAGCGCTCGCCGTCCTCGCGCTCCTCCTGGAAGCGGGTGACGACGCGTTCCACGTAGTCCGGCAGCCCGGCCGAGGTGACCTTCAGGCCGCGGACCTTGCGGCCGAAGCCGGCCTCGAGGCCGAGTGCGCCGCCCAGGTGGACCTGGTAGCCCTCGACCTGGTTGCCGTCCTCGTCGAGGACCAGCTGGCCCTTGAGACCGATGTCCGCCACCTGGATGCGGGCGCAGGCGTTCGGGCAGCCGTTGATGTTGATGGTGAGCGGTTCGGCGAAGTCCGGCAGGCGGCGCTCCAGTTCCTCGATGAGCGAGGCGCCGCGCGCCTTGGTCTCGACGATGGCCAGCTTGCAGAACTCGATGCCGGTGCAGGCCATCGTGCCGCGGCGGAACGGGGACGGCTTGACCCGCAGGTCCAGCGCCTCCAGGGCAGCCACGACCGAGTCGACCTGCGACTCCTCGATGTCGAGCACGATCATCTTCTGCTCGGCGGTGGTGCGCAGGCGGCCGGAGCCGTGCTGCTCGGCGATATCCGCGATCTTGGTGAGGGTGGCGCCGTCCACCCGGCCGACGCGCGGGGCGAAGCCGACGTAGTAGCGGCCGTCCTGCTGCTGGTGGACGCCCACGTGGTCGCGCCACTGGCCGCTGGGCTGCTCCGGCGCGGGGCCGTCGGTGAGGCTCCGCTTCAGGTACTCGTCCTCCAGGACCCGGCGGAACCTGGCCGCGCCCCAGTCGGCGACGAGGAACTTCAGCCGGGCGCGGGTGCGCAGGCGGCGGTAGCCGTAGTCGCGGAAGATCGAGATGACGCCCTCGTAGACGTCCGGGACCTCCTCGAGGGAGACCCAGGCGCCCAGGCGGACACCGAGCCTGGGGTTGGTCGACAGGCCCCCGCCGACCCAGACGTCGAAGCCGGGGCCGTGCTCGGGGTGGTTCACGCCGACGAACGCGACGTCGTTGATCTCGTGCGCCACGTCCAGCAGCGGGGAGCCGGAGACCGCGGACTTGAACTTGCGGGGCAGGTTGGAGAAGTCCTTGTTCCCGACGATGCGGCGGTATATCTCCTCGATGGCGGGGGTGCCGTCGATGATCTCGTCCTTGGCGATGCCGGCGACGGGCGAGCCGAGGATGACGCGGGGCGTGTCACCGCAGGCCTCGGTGGTCGACAGGCCGACGGCCTCCAGGCGGCGCCAGATTTCCGGGACGTCCTCGATGCGGATCCAGTGGTACTGCACGTTCTGGCGGTCGGTGAGGTCGGCGGTCCCGCGGGCGAACTCCTCGGAAATCTCGCCGATCACGCGGAGCTGCCCGGTGGTCAGCCGGCCGCCGTCGATGCGGACGCGCAGCATGAAGTACTTGTCGTCCAGCTCCTCCGGCTCCAGGATCGCGGTCCTGCCGCCGTCGATCCCGGGCTTGCGCTGGGTGTACAGGCCCCACCAACGCATGCGTCCGCGCAGGTCGTTGGGGTCGATCGAGTCGAATCCGGCCTTGGAGTAGATCGTCTCAATGCGTGTCCGCACATTGAGACCGTCGTCGTCCTTCTTGAACTGCTCGTTGCCGTTGAGAGGGGTGTGGTGTCCAACGGCCCACTGACCCTCGCCGCGGTGACGGCCGGTCTTGCGGCGCGCGGCGGCGGGTGTTTCGGGGGTGGCGGCCATGGCGGTACGTCCTTCTTCGGCGGCTCAAAAGCAAGGGCAGGGGGAGTCGGCGGCGCGGCCCCTGTGACGTCGCCGGCGCTGGGCAGGTGCGGCCGATCGCCGCGCGGCTCCGGTTGTGCCGGAGGTCAGGGCGGTGGTCTGCCTTCAGGGGACTGGCGGGGTGACGGCGCACCCGCGACGACGCTGTGCGGTGCGCTGTGCGGCGGTGGCTGGTTCCGTCAGCTCGCCGGACAGATGGCGCTGGACATGCGGCCGAGGTCGACGTGCCGCCGACTCACCAAGGCTGTTCCAGCTCCATTCATGGCCGAAGCCTGTCACGGGGCGATTGGAGGAGTCCACTACTGTCCATGATGTGGACGATGTAGTCCCGGATTGTGAGACGGCGTGACGGGGGTCACGTACGGGTGGGGCGCCCGGGGCCGGTGGTCCGGCCCCGGGCGGCGTGCGGGGTGCGCGGGACAGGGGCGCGGGGGGCACTCGGGGCGCGGTCGGGCGCGTGCGGGCGCGGGCCCGGGGCCTGCGCGCCGGGCCGGGGGCCAGGGCCTACGCGCCGGGCCAGGGGCCGGGGGTCGGCGTGTCGTCCTTCTCCTCGGTCTCGGTCCTGAAGACCTTGAAGCCGCGCCGGAGGTAGTTGTCCATCGCCGTCGGGCCGTCCTGGCTGCAGGTGTGCAGCCACACCCGGCGCGTGGGCTCGCGCTCGGGCCAGCGCTCCGCCAGCGACCAGGCGGCGGCCACCCCCGCCGACAGCAGGTGCCCGCCGATGCGGCGGCCCCGGAAGTCGGGCAGCAGCCCGAAGTACATGATCTCCACCGCGCCGTCGTCCTGCGGGTCGAGCTCGACGTATCCGGCGGGCGTCCCGCGGTCGTACGCCACCCAGGTCTCCACCCCGGGCCGCGCCAGGTACTCCACCCACTGGGCGCGGGTCAGCGACAGCCGGTCCGTCCAGTGGATGTCACCGCCCACCGACGCGTAGAGGAAGCGGCTGAACTCGGGCGAGGGGACCTCCGCCCGCTGGACACGTATCTCGGATCCCGGTACGGCGGCCGGGACGAGGTCCTCCGGGGAGGTCATTTCCAGGGACCAGGTGGTGAGGGTGACGGTGCTCATGCACGTCAGGGAACCATGCCGGACCCCGAACGGCCCAGGCGGGCCCCGACCACCGCCGGCGCGGTGGAGTGCGGCAGCAGCCCCGCCGGGTCCGCGGGCCGGACCAGCTCCACCTCCACGTCCTCCGCGAACCGGTACGGCCGGTGGGCCAGGACCCCCGCCAGGCGCCGCCGCACCCGCGACAGCTCCGCCCGGACCGTCACCGTCCGCGTCGGGTCCCCGAACAGCTCCTCCGACAGCTCGGCCGCCGTACGCCCCCGCGGGCTCTGCGCCAGCAGGAACAGCAGCTCGGCATGGCGCGGGCTCAGCTCCAGCGACCAGTGCCCGGCCGCGCCGTACACCGTCGCCGTCCAGGCGCGCGGCCGGCTCAGGTCCAGCACCACCCGGCTCGCCGCCGCCCCGACCGGGGGCGCCTGCGCCACGCGCAGCAGCCAGCCGCCCGGCAGCGGCTCCACCGCGCACTGCCCGAGCTGCGGCAGCCACACCCGACCCGGGCCGAACCCCTTCGGCAGCGGGATCCGCTCGGGCGGGGCGAACCCGGTCACCGCCGCCGTCCAGCCGTGCGGGTCCACCGCCGCCGCCCGGTCGGGATGCAGCCGGGCCAGAAGCGGCGCCGCCACCGCCCGCAGCCGCTCCAGCGACTCCAGGTGCCGCACCCGCAGCTCCCGCTCCGCGAGCCGGGCCACCGAGGTCACCCAGGCCAGGGTGGCCGGGTGCATGGTGGCCAGCGGGCCGCTCACGTCCACCACGCCCAGCAGCCGCCCGTCCCGCGGGTCGTGCAGCGGAGCCCCCGCGCACGTCCACTCGTGGTGGCTGGAGACGAAGTGCTCCGCCGAGAACACCTGGACCGGCCGCCGCGCCACCAGGGCGGTGCCCACCCCGTTCGTGCCGACCACCGCCTCGTCCCAGTCGGCGCCCACCCCGAAGCCGAGCCGGTCCGCCGCCCGCAGGATCGGCGCGGCACCCTCCCGCCACAGCAGCCGCCCGTCCGCATCGGCCACGACCATGATGTGCAGGGCCGTGTCCAGGGCCGGCAGCAGCCCCTCGCGCAGCACCGGCAGCATCTCCCGCAGCGGCGACCCCTGCCGCCGCTCCTCCGTCTCCGCCGCCGACAGCAGCCGGGAGCGGGCGTCCCGGTCCGGGTGCACCCCGCGCGCCAGCATCCGGCGCCAGGACTCCGCGATCTCCGGGCGGGGCAGCGCCGGCGGCCGCTGCCCGGCCAGCGCGGCCGCGCGCACCCCCTTGAGCAGCCGCGTCGCCTCCCGCGGGTCCATGGCCGAGATGCGCGCCACATCGACCGTGCCTCCTGCGGTGTCGGCCACCGGAACCTCCCCGTGCGGAACAGGACGTGCGAGGGAACCCGCCCGGGTCGTCCCGGGCGTGCGCTTCCCCCGGCACACCCGGCGGACGGTTCCGTCTCAGAGGGTTGCAACGGTATGCAACTCTCGCCAAGTCCCGGTCGCCCGACCGAAACTGTCCGCGCGCCGTGAGCGGCGTGACAGCTCCTCCTCGGGGCTTTCGGGCCAGCGGTGGTGCCGAGTCGGCGCGGCGCCACCGCTGGCCCGGTCAACGGGTCCGGATCCCGGCAGCGGCGCGGTTTGGGGACCCGCCTACCCCGTGATCCGCGCCCGTTCCACCACTGCCCCCAGGTCCAGGGTGTGCGGCAGCGTGCCGAAGGCCGCGCCCCGGTCGCCGCCCAGTCGGGCTGCGCAGAACGCGTCCGCCACCTCCGGCGGAGCCCACCGCACCAGCAGCGACGCCTGGAGCACCAGCGCCATGCGCTCCGCCAGCCGCCGCGCCCGGGCCTCGATGCCCGCCAGGTCCGCCAGCTCCGTCAGCAGCCCGCGGACGGCCGCGTCCAGCCGGTGGTCGGCGCCGCGGGCCTGCCCGATCTCCCGCAGGAAGGCGTCCAGCGCCTGCGGTTCGCGCCGCAGCACCCGCAGGAGGTCCAGGGCCTGGACGTTGCCAGAGCCCTCCCAGATCGAGTTCAGGGGGGACTCGCGCAGCAGCCGCGGCAGCCCGGACTCCTCCACGTAGCCGTTGCCGCCCAGGCACTCCAGGGCCTCCGCCACCATCGGCGTGCAGCGCTTGGCCACCCAGTACTTCGCGGCGGGCACCGCGATGCGCAGGAAGGCCCGCTCCTGTTCGGTGCCGGCGTCGCAGGCGGCGGCCAGCCGCAGCGCCAGGGTGGTCGCCGCCTCTGATTCCAGGGCCAGGTCGGCGAGGACGTTCCGCATCAGGGGCTGGCCGATGAGCGGCGCTCCGAAAACAGAGCGGTGCTCCGCATGGTGGACGGCCTGGGTCAGCGCCTGCCGCATCAGCGCCGCCGACCCGAGCACGCAGTCCAGCCGGGTCGCCGCGACCATCTCGATGATGGTCCGCACCCCGCGCCCCTCCTCGCCGACCCGGCGCGCCCACGTCCCGTCGAACTCGACCTCGGCCGACGCGTTCGACCGGTTGCCGAGCTTGTCCTTCAGCCGCTGGATCGCAAAGGCGTTGCGCGTCCCGTCCGGCAGCACCCGCGGCACCAGGAAGCACGTCAGCCCCTCCCGCCCCGCCCCGGCCGCCTGCGCCAGCACCAGGAACCCGTCCGACATGGGCGCCGAGCAGAACCACTTGTGCCCGGTCAGCTCGTACTCGCCGGGCACGCCCAGCGGCCGCGCCGCCGTCGTGTTCGCCCGGACGTCGCTGCCGCCCTGCTTCTCCGTCATCGCCATGCCGAGGAGCGCGCCCGCCTTCCGCCCGGCCGGCCTCAGCCCCTCCTCGTACACGTGCGAGGTCAGCCGCGGCTCCCACTCGGCGGCCAGCTCCGGCTCCGCCCGCAGCGCCGGCACCGCCGCGTGCGTCATCGACACCGGGCAGCCGTGCCCCGCCTCGGCCTGCGACCACACGAAGAACCCGGCCGCCCGCCGCAGGTGGCCCGCCGGCCGGGTCCAGGCGTCCGTGAGCCCGGCGCCCACCGCGTGCCCCAGCAACCGGTGCCAGGCCGGGTGGAACTCCACCTCGTCGATCCGGTTCCCGTACCGGTCGTGCGTCCGCAGCCGCGGCGGGTTCTCGTCGGCCTGCCGGGCCCACTCCTGCGCCTGCGCGGACCCCGCGGCCCGCCCGAGCTCCGAGAGCTCCTCGCGCACCTCGGCGAGCAGCCCGGGCGGCCCGTCGCCGAGATGGCGCTCCACGTTCTCGGTGAGGGCCCGATCGCCGGCGTAGACGTCGTATCCCACCAGGGGAGGAGCCTGATTCGTCACGGTGTGGGTGCTGGCTGCCATGCGGATACCGTAAGGACGTGCAGCCAGCAGAAGAAACTCCCGGGCGGGTCCCCGGGCGGGTCCCCGGGCGGGTCCCCGAGCGGGTCCCGGGACGACTCCACCGGGCCCGAGCCCTCTACCGCAACGTCTCCAAGCGCAAGATGGCGTGGCTGCTCCTGAAGGACACCGTGAACTCGTGCATCGAGTACCGGATCCTGGGACTGGCCGCGGAGGCGGCGTTCTTCACGCTGCTGTCGCTGCCGCCGCTCTTCCTCGGCCTGCTCGGCGTCCTCGGCTACGTCGACGGCTGGACCGGCGGCACCTTCGTGGCCTCCATCGAGGAGAACATCCTCCGCGCCGTCGGCACGGTCCTCTCCGACCGGGGCGTCAACGAGATCGCCAAACCGATGCTGGACGACGTGACCTCGCGCGGCCGCCCCGACATCATCTCCCTCGGCTTCGCCTTCGCCCTGTGGTCCGGGTCGCGCGCGGTCAACGTCTTCATCGACACCATCACCGTCATGTACGGGCTCGACGGCCACCGCGGCATCGTCAAGACCCGCCTGCTGGCCTTCCTGCTGTACGTGATCGCCCTGGTGATCGGCGCGGTCGTGCTGCCGCTGATGGTGGCCGGACCGGACGCCGTGGTCAGGTGGCTGCCGTGGAGCACGGAAGTGATCGCCGTGCTGTACTGGCCCACCGTCACCCTGCTGTCCATCGTCTTCCTCACCACCCTGTACCACGTGTCCGTGCCCGTGCGCTCGCCGTGGATCGAGGACGTCCCGGGCGCGCTCGTCGCGCTCGCCATGTGGGTGCTCGGCTCGTTCCTGCTGCGCCTCTACCTCACCAACACGGTCGAGGGCCCCACCATCTACGGCTCGCTGGCCGCCCCGGTCGCCGTGCTGCTCTGGATCGGCATCTCCGCCTTCGCGGTCCTCGTCGGCGCCGCCGTGAACGCCGCCATCGACCGGGTCTGGCCGTCCGTGGACACGGCCGCCGCCCGCGAGGCCAACGAGCGGGCCCGGGAGGCCGAGGCCGCCCGGCTCGTCGCGCGGGCGGCTGCCTGGCGGGCGCTGGCCGAGGGGGAGTCCGAGGACGAGGACGACGAGGACGGGGAGGGCGACGGCGGCACCCCGTCGGAGTTCCCCGAACGCTGGTCGAACTTCCTTCCGCCGGAGGACTACACGGCCCGCCTCCGCAAGCACTGACCCGGCGGACGAGCCGGAACCGGAAAACAATTGGCGTGGCCCCGCGGGCACTTGCTACGGTGAACCCGTCCCCGCCGCCCGGTAAGGGGCCGTCGGCGCGTTGCACGACCAGGAGGTGAGTCCATTGATGACTGTCACGGTGCACAGTGCTTCCCGCACTCAGAAGACCATCAATGCCACCCCCGTGGTCTCCGGCTGACCTCACACCTTCTTTCGCGCGCCACAGGCGCATGCGAGGCCGGGGCCACCCTGTGAAGGGTTCCCCTTGACTCCCTCTTCCTTCCCCTCCGCTTCTTCCGCTGCTTCTGCTTCTTCGGGCTCCCCGGCTTCCGCCGCGCTGACCGCCCTCGGCTGGGACGCGGCCTGGGAGGCCGAGTTCGCCCCGTACGCCGCACAGGGCCTGGTGCCCGGCCGTGTCGTCCGCGTCGATCGCGGCCAGTGCGACGTCGTGACCGCCGAAGGCACCGTCCGCGCCGACACCGCCTTCGTCACCCCGCACGACCCGTTGCGCGTCATCTGCACCGGCGACTGGGCGGCGGTGGAAGCCTCCGGAAACCCGCGGTACGCCAAGGCGTACCTGCCGCGCCGCACGGCCTTCGTCCGGTCCACCTCCTCGCAGCGCTCCGAGGGGCAGATCCTCGCCGCCAACGTCGACCACGCCGTCATCGCGGTCTCCCTCGCCGTCGAACTCGACCTCGGCCGCATCGAGCGGTTCCTGGCCCTGGCGTGGGAGTCGGGCGCGCAGCCGCTCGTCGTGCTGACCAAGGCCGACCTCGTACCGGACCCGGTCGCCCTGTCGTACCTGGTCCAGGACGTGGAGACGACGGCGCCGGGCGTCCAGGTCCTCACCGTCTCCGCCCTGACCGGGGCGGGCACGGACGTCCTCGCGGCGATCGTCGCCGACGGTACGAGCGTGCTGCTCGGCATCTCCGGCGCCGGCAAGTCCACCCTGGCCAACGCGCTGCTCGGGGCCGACGTCATGGAGGTCCAGGCGGCGCGCGAGGTGGACGGCAAGGGCCGCCACACGACCACCACCCGCAACCTGCTGGCCCTGCCGGGCGGGGGCGTGCTGATCGACACGCCGGGGCTGCGCGGCGTGGGCCTGTGGGACGCCGAGACCGGCGTCGGACAGGTCTTCTCCGAAATCGAGGAGTACGCCGCCGAGTGCCGCTTCCACGACTGCGCCCACGAGGCGGAGCCGGGGTGCGCGGTGCTGGCGGCCATCGACGCCGGGGACCTGGCGCTGCGCCGCCTGGAGAGCTACCGCAAGCTGGTGCGCGAGAACCGGCGGATCGTGGCCAAGACGGATGCGCGGCTGCGGGCCGAGATCCGCCGCGACTGGCGCAGCAAGTCGGCCGAGGGCCGCGCCAACCACGCGGCCAAGCGGGGCCGCCACGTCTGACCGGCCGCGCCCGGCCCGACCAAGGCCGGGCGGGCGGGGCGGGTGCCTGCCGGCGCCGCCCCGCCCGGCCCCGAGCCTCACGGGGTGTCCAGGCCCCAGGCGAAGACCCGGTCCGGGTGGATCCGGATCACCTCCGGGCTGAAGTGCGGGCCCAGCGTGTGCGGGCCGACCTCCAGCGTGGCGTGGCCGCGGATCTCGATGCCGCGGACCCGCCACGGCCGGGTGCTCACCAGGTCGTCGACGACCAGCGCCAGCCGCGGATTCCCCTGGAGGTTCCGCCACTTCTTCGTCGTACCCATGGCGAGCCCGCCGACCAGGACCGTGCCGTCCTCCTGGGGGAAGAACCCGACCGGATTGGCCTGCGGCTGGCCCTTCGCGTCCACCGTCGCCAGCCGCCCCAGCCGCTGCGACCGGAGGTACGCCAGCTCCGCCTCGCTGAAACCCTTGAACTCCGTCATACGGCCACGGTCCCGCATCCGGCCCGGTGCCGCAGCGGACCGCAGGCCCGTCCGGTCCATGTCTGCGGTACCGGTCCGCCTCGCCGCCGGGCCGTGCCGCCGCCGGGCCGTGCCGTCGGCCGGTCGGCAGGCTCAGCCCGCCACTACCGTGCCCACCCACGCCCCCATCACCATCAGGCAGGCCAGCAGCTCCACCAGCACGCTCGTCCCCACCGCCCGCATCACCGCCCGTACCGACGCCCACGCCTCGCCGTGCGTGCCCAGCCGCAGCCGCTCGCACAGGTAGATGCCGCCCACGAAGCCCGGTACCGCACCCACCACCGGCACCAGCACGAAGCCGAGGAACGCGCCCACCCCCGCGTACACCGCCATCCGGCGGCTCACCCCGACCCCCTGGATCCGCCGCGGCGGCAGCTGCCACTTGACCACCTGCACCACCAGCAGCAGGGCCGTCGCCGAGACCAGCAGCGACCAGGCCGCCGCCGACCGCTCCCGCAGCGCCCACCACAGCACCCCCGCCCAGACCAGCCAGGTCCCGGGAACGCCAGGGACCAGCACCCCGGCCACCCCGAGCAGCAGCACCAGCCCCACCAGGAGCAGCTGTGGCAGATCCACATGCTCAGCGTGCCCGACCAGGGGCTACCGGGCCACCCAGCCCCGCTCGCGCGCGTGCCAGCCCAACTGGAGCCGGGTCGTCACCCCCGCCAGCTCCATCAGGGCCTTGACCCGCCGCTGCACCGTCCGCAGCCCCAGCTCCAGGTGCTTGGCCACGCTCGCGTCCGTCAGCCCGGCCAGCAGCAGCGTCAGGATCTCCAGGTCCGTGGCGTCCGGCACGCCCCCCGACTCCTCCGCCGTCCCCGCCGCCCCCAGCCGCAGCGGCACCGCCTCCCGCCACACCGCCTCGAACAGGCCGATCAGCGAATCCAGCAGCCCCGACGCATGTACCACCAGCGCCGTCGGCTCCGCCCCGCGCGCCGCCAGCGGGACCATCGCCAGGGACCGGTCCGCGATCACCAGCTTCGTCGGGACCCGGTCCGTGACCCGTACCTGCTCCCCGCGCGCCAGCGCCGTCGAGGCCTCCCGGATCCCCGTCGGGCCGCCCAGTACGTCCTGGTCGACCACCACCCGGAACACCACCCCGCGCGCGGCCGCGGCCCGCTCCTCCTCCTCGTTGTCGGCCGCCGTCACCGCGTGCGGCCGGCCCGTGACCAGGGCGCACACCTCCCGCGCCGCCCCCAGCTGGAGCTGCCGGAACC
Source organism: Streptomyces sp. NPDC043854 (assembly GCF_056436005.1). Lineage (NCBI taxonomy): Bacteria > Bacillati > Actinomycetota > Actinomycetes > Kitasatosporales > Streptomycetaceae > Streptomyces > Streptomyces sp. NPDC043854. Next base: position 120,229 of record NZ_JBWKDK010000006.1, on the reverse strand, counting down.
GGTGCGCCACGGCGCTCGCGCCCGTCACCACCTCCAGCAGGTCGTGCACCGCCGGCTCGGCGGCCTCCGCCCGGTACTCCTGCGCGAGCAGGGCCGCCGACAGCTCCGCCTGCTCCAGCTCATGCCGCTGCCGCGCCAGCAGCGCCGCCAGCGCCACCCCCGGCGGGGCCGCCACCCACCGCCCCGGCCGGGCCGAGGACTGCGCGGCCAGGCCGTGCCGCTCCAGATGGCGCAGCGCCCGCTCGGTCTGCGGCACCGGCAGCGCCAGCCGGTGCGCGAGATCCGGCACCTCCGACGCGCCCAGCGCCACCAGCGTGCGGTACGCCGCCTCCTGGCCCTCGTCCAGGCCTATCGCACTCAGCAACCCGTCCACCCCCACCTCTCGGCACGCCGACGCCCCTGGCGGGAAGCGGCCACGGCGCAAACCCGCCGCGGACATCATCGCCGCAGCCGTCCCCGCAGCACCAACACCCGGCGTTCGAACGCGACGTGTGCGACGGCTGCCCGGAAATCCCCGGGAGGGGTCGATGCGTCCGATTTCGTGTGCGGAATTCGCAGGGCCGTACGAAGAAGGCGGAAGGGGACGCCTTTTCGTGAATTCCGCGTTTTCCGCGGCGGCGGGGGGCCGAGAATAGCGGCATGAGTCAGCAGGGCGCGGACGACTGGTGGCAGAGGCTGTACGAGGACCCCGACGCGGGCCCGGCCCCCGACCCCGGGGACACCCTCGAAAGCCGCTACCACTCGGCGGCCTCCTTGACCTCCCCGCCGCAGCCCCGGCCCGCACCGGTGGCGGCGCCGCCCGGGGTACCGCCCCAGCCGGGCCCTGCGGATGCGGTGGTTCCACCGCCGCGGCCCGATGCTGCGGCGGCCGGGCCGGGCGCCTCCGCTTCCGTGCCGTCGCCCTCGGGCCCGCCGGGGACGGGCACGCACTCGCCGGCGGAGTCCGCAGCGGTCCCGCCGCAGGCGCTCCCGCCGGATGCGGCAGCCCCGCCGTCGCCACCCGCGTCGGTACGGCCCGGGCCTGTGCCCGCGCCGGGGGCGACGCCGGATGCCGCCGAGCCCGTGTCCGGAGGGCGGGAGCCGGACGGGCCGGCGGGAGCCGGGGGGTTCGGTGTGGCGCCGTGGGCCGGGGCGGGGCTGCCCCGGCCGCGGGATCCGCGCGAGGGCGGGACGACGGGGTACGGGCTGGGGGACGTGACCGTACCGCCCGTCCCGGCCGACGAGGACACACCCGCGCCCGCGCCCGCGGCCTCGCCCTCACCCTCACCCTCACCCTCACCCGTGCCTCCACCGCCCCTGCCGCAGCCCCAGCGGCCCCGCGCCGCCCCACCCGCCCCACCCGCCCCACTCGTCCCGCCGACCCCTGCCCGGCCCGAGGTGCGGCACCTCGGGGACCGGGCGCCCACGTACGCCGCCGAGCCCGGCGCGCTGCCCCTCGCCGACCCGGCCGCCCTCGACGCCCTGGTCCCGGACACCGTCCTCGAGGGCGCCCGCCACGGGGCCTGCACCCTGCGCGCCACCTCGGTCCGCGGGGACTCCGCCCGCTACCGCGGCGAGCCGCGCCGGGACGTCCTGCTCACCGCCCGCTTCGGCACCGGCGACGACGCCCTCGTGCTGGTGGCCCTGGCCGGCGGTGACCGTGCCGCCGCCGGAGCCGCCGAGGCCGCCGCCGAGCTGTGCCACTGGATCGGCGCCGCGGTCGGCCGCAGCCGGCCGCAGCTGGCCGACGACATCCGCTCCGGGCGGCGCGACGCCCTCCGCTCCGGGCTCCAGCGGCTCACCGACCGCGGCTACGGCCGGCTGCGGGCCCGTGCCGCCGAACTCGGCCACCCGGAGGAGGCGTACACCGCCGGGCTGCGCGCCCTGCTCCTGCCCATCGACCCCGAATGCCGCACCCGCGTCTGCTTCGGCGCCGGCGCCGGCGGGCTGTTCCGGCTCCGCTCCGGCGCCTGGCAGGACCTGGAGACCGCCGAACCGGCGCCCGCGGCCGCCCGGCCCGACGGCGATCCCGGACCCGACCCGGGGCCCGACCCCGGACCCGGACCCGACCCGGGCCCCGGCTTCCGGTTCCGCGCGGCCGTCGCCCGGCCCGGCGACACCCTGCTGCTCTGCTCGGGCGGCCTGGCGGACCCGATGCGGGAGGAGGAGCTGCTGCCGGCCGAGCTCGCGGCCCGCTGGTCCGGTGCGGAACCGCCCGGCCTGGCCGCGTTCCTCGCCGACACGCAGCTGCGCGTCAAGGGGTACGCCGGCGACCGGACGGCCGCCGCGGTCTGGGAGGCGTAAAGCGCGTTCGTGCCCGGGGAATTCGCCGTGCGGAATATCCGGTCCACGGGCGCGCACCGTTCTGCGGCCGCGGACGCCCCGTCGTGTCGGTGCCACGTGCCCGTGGCTCCTCGGTGCCGGTGGGAGTTTTCCTCGCCCTCGTGCAGTACGGCCGGCCCGTCGATTCAGTCCTGTTCGTCAACTCACCGCTCGGATCAGGCGGGTTGGACACGCCGTTTTCCGGCCTTCCTCCATACGGGACCACGAACCCCCGACCGGACCGGGCCCGCCCTCGCGGGCGCGGTGTCCGGCCCCGGAACGCTGTTCGTTCCACCGAGGAACCGGGTCGAGTAGGTGACCGGATTCGCACTGTCCGCCAAAGGGAAGGTGTTCGACGGCGGGGCGGCCGGGTGATCCGGATGGCTCGAACCCGACTGCGCAACGTGATGCGGCGGTCAGCCCGCAGGAGTGCGGAATACCCCGGCGGGCATGCATTCCGTAGACCTGTTCGAGATCCAGGGGATACGGGGGAGGGGCATCGCCGTGCGGGTGGAGGCGAAGACCGGGAAGCAGTGGCGCAGAGGGCGGCCCCTCCAGCGTGAGCCGTCCGCCCCGGAGGCTGCGGTGGCCGGCAAGGAGGCGGCCCTGGAGATCCGCCGCAGTGTGCGCCGCGCCGATCTCAGGGCCGTCGGCGAGGTCCGCAGGGCCCTCAGGGAGCTGATGCGGCACCGCTGCCGGGCCGACACCGCCGAGGCGGCCGAGCTCCTGGCCACCGAGCTCGTCACCAACGCCCTCGTCCACACCGACCAGGGTGCCGAGGTGTCCGCCCGGCTCTCCGCGGGCCGGCTGCGGGTGGAGGTCCGCGACCACGCCGCGGGCCGGCCCCCGAGGCCGTACGTACCGGCCGCCGACGACGGTACGCACGGGCGGGGGCTCATGCTGGTGGAGGCGCTCGCCGACGCCTGGGGCGTGGACACGGCGGGCGGCGCCCCGGCGGCGGGCAAGGTGGTGTGGTTCGAACTGCACGGCGTCGCCGAGGCCTGAACGGCGCAGGGCCCGCCGTGACCAGGCGGGCCCTGCGGGCTGAGCGGCCCCGTGCCCGGCGACGGGCGGGCGGGGCCGGCGGTGGCAGCATCGTCAGCCGAACTGCTGCTCCAGGTCCTTGAGTTTGCGTTCCAGGGAGTCGAGCCGGGGGAGCGTCTGGGTGTCGTCCTCGGCGGTCAGGTCGACCGTGCGACGGCCGGACACCTCACCGATGTCCGATCCGGTCACGGCCTGCAGGGAGAGGCGTCGGCGCGGGGCGGGCAGCTGTCCCTGATCCGCTATGGCCGGCTCCGCGCCGACCGGCGCGGAGCCCGTCGCGGAGGCCAGCCCCGCCATGTCCACCTGGCGCCCGCGCGAGCGCCCGAACACGAACGTCCGGTTCTGCCGGCCCAGCGCCTTCAGGCGGGCCCGGTTCAGCCGGTTCTGGTCCCGCCTGCGGTGGCGGTCCAGCTCCTTCTCCCGCTTGTCCTCCCGTACCTCCTCGACGGCCTCGTCCAGGGTGCGGACGCCCTCCAGCAGCATGAGCGACCACGCGCCGAACGTCTCGCGCGGCGCCCGCAGCCAGCGGACCATGCGGATCTGCGGCAGCGGCCGCGGGATCAGGCCCTGCTCGCGCAGGGCCGCCCGGCGGGTCTGCTTGAGGGCCCGGTCGAACAGGACGGCCGCCGACAGCGACATGCCGGCGAAGAACTGCGGTGCCCCGTCGTGGCCCATGCCGCGCGGTGCGTGCACCCAGTTGAACCAGGCCGCCGCGCCCGCGAACAGCCAGACCAGCATGCGCGAGCCGAGGGCCGCGTCGCCGTGGCTCGCCTCGCGCACGGCGAGCACCGAGCAGAACATGGCGGCACCGTCGAGGCCGAAGGGGACCAGGTACTCCCAGCCCCCGGAGAGGTTCAGGTTCTGCCGGCCGAAGCCGACCAGCCCGTGGAAGGAGAGGGCGGCGGCCACCGCCGCACAGCAGAACAGCAGGACGTAGGAGGCGGTTCCGTAGACGGCCTCCTTGCGCCGCCGCCGCTCCTCGCTGCGCTCCCAGGAGTCCTCGGTCGCCGCCTTGTCGTTCTCCCGCCTGCCCCGGGCCAGTACCGCAACCGCCGCAAGTACGCCCAGGATCAACAGGCTGCCGGGCAGCAGCCAGTCCAGCGATATGTCGGTCAGTCTCATGCGGATGTCCCTCGCCTTTGCATCGACTTGCGGCCTACCGGGGCCATGGTGGCGCAGGAGATCGGCTCGGCATGGGGGTTTCGGGGCAAGTGGACGCCATCGGGCGGCGCGGCCCGCCGGATAGGGTGTTGTGGATCGAACTCCCGCTCGCATGGCGGGAGTTGTGTTCGATTGCGGTCGGTCGGGCGGGTGGGTTGGTGCGCGAGCCGCTTGACGGCGCCCGGCGGCTACACCTCGGGGAGGAGCTCTCCTTCGAGGACGGTCTCGTCGATCCGGGCCGGTCCCAGAGGGCGAGGAGCTCGTTGGCGACGGCCACCACGGTCCCGCGGTCCTGGCCGCGTTCCCGGACGGCGGCGGCCGGCAGGGTGCGCGGTACGGCTCCGGCGTTCAGGAGGGCCCGCCATTCCTGCGGGCGGACGGCGCCGGGCGGTGACGGTCGCTCAGCCGGAGGCGGCGGCGCGGGCCGTGAGGCGGGCGACCCGGTCCGCGTCGCACGTCCGGGGGCAGGTCACGCAGGTCTCCTCCGGCCGGATCGTGTAGAAGAGGCAGCAGCTGACCCGGTCCCGGGTCGCCAGCGGCTCGCCGCCCGGGCCCGTGAGTGCACGGAACCCCGCGCCGCCGGTGTACGGGGCCGTCGCGCCGGGCAGCAGGGCCTGGAGCTCGGCGATGGCCCGCTGTTCCTCGTCGAGCAGCTTCGCCGCGTACCACAGGCCCGCGACGAGCGAGTCCGTCGCGAGGCCCCACAGGGCGCGCCGCCCGCGCCGCATGCGCGGGCCGAAGCCGTCCAGCAGCGGTTCGAGGTGCTGCGCCACCGCAGCGCGCACCTCGGCTCGCAGGGCCTCCCCGTCGGGCACGACCCGAGCCCCGGGGAGGACCGCTGCCGGATCGTCCGGCAGGCAGGCGAAGGACTCGGCGCGGACGCTGATCCGCCCGAGGGGCCGGTGGAGGGCCACGTCCGCCGGGGCGAGCCGGGGCACCCGGCGCTCGAGGAACCACGGAACGGTGATCAGCAGGCACGCGCGCCACGCGTACCGGTGCAGCCCGAACGTGGCGAGCACGTCCGGGCGCGCCTCACGCCCGTAGTCCTTCAGGACCTGGGCCTTGTCCCAGGCCAGGAAGGCGTCCAGGGCCGGTCCGCCGGCCGCGAGCTGGTCCGCGCCGACCCACCCCGCACCGCGAGGGGGCGGTTCGTGCGCGGCGCGCTCCACCACGTGCAGGCCTTCGTACACCGCCGTCAGCCGTGCATACGCGTCCGCCAGCGGCGAGGCCGGGGGCGCGGGTACGGGAGCGGGGGCCGGGGCGGCTGCGAGGGCGGGCGCGGGCATGCGGCATCACCGATCAGGTGGTCGTGATCGACATAGGTAAGGCTTACCTTACCCGATCTGGGGCTGTCTGTATCCACACTTCCCGGACGGATTCAACTATTCTCCCGACAGGCCGAGACCCACAGGAGGACCGAGTGCACAAAGCGGCCCGTGTCGGGGTGTCGGCTCTGATCCCGACCCAGAAGGTGCTGCGCCACTCCGTACGCGGACAGGTGCTGGAGGCGCTGCGCGCCGCGCTCGTCGACGGCGAACTGGTGCCGGGGGAGATCTACTCCGGGCCGGCGCTGGGGGAGCGCTTCGGCGTCTCCGCGACGCCGGTGCGCGAGGCGATGCAGCAGCTGGCCCTGGAAGGGGCCGTGGAGTGCCTGCCGAACCGGGGCTTCCGGGTGCTGCAGCGCACCCCGCGGGCGCTGGCCGAGCTGGCCGAGGTGCGGGCGCTGATCGAGGTCCCGGTGATGCTGCGGCTGGCCCGGACGGTCCCGGCCCACACCTGGTCCGCCCTGCGGCCGGCGGCGGCCGCCACGGCGGCGGCGGCCGCCGCCGGGGACCTGGCCGGCTACGCGGAGGCCGACCGGGCCTTCCACCGGGAGGTACTGGCCCTGGACGGGAACGATCAGCTGGTCCAGGTGGCGGAGGAGCTCCACCGCCGCTCCCAGTGGCCCGTACCCGGCGCCCCGCGGGTGCGGAGGGCGGACCTGGTCGCGGATGCGGCGGAGCACTCGGCGCTGCTGGAGGCGCTGATCGCGGGTGATCTGCCGGTGGTCGAGTCGCTGGTCCGGGAACACTTCGCCGGCTCCGCCGCCTGACGCTGCCGGCGGCCCGCCGCCCCTGCGCCTCGATCGCCGGCGGGGCTGTACCGGCCGACCGCTCTCGGCGCCCGGGCGCGCCGCCGCTTCCGGGGGCGCGCCTCACTTCCCCCGAAGCCGCTCAGGTGGCCGGGGTCGGGTTGAGTTGGTCGGCGAGCCAGGTGGGGATGCCGCCGAGGAGGCGGAACAGGCGGCGGGCCTCGGCCCGCAGCCGGCTGGCCTCCGGCTCCGGCTCGGCCTCCGCCAGCGCCGCCAGCGCCGGCGCCGTCCCGACCAGGAACCCCAGCTCCTCCCGGATCCGCAGCGACTCCGCGAAGCCCTTGCGGGCCTCCGCCACCTCGCCGTCCCGCAGGGCCAGCGCGGCCAGGTGCCGCCACGTGAACGACAGCAGCAGGGAGTCGCCGTTCGCCGCCGCCCCCGCATGCGCGCGCCGGTACGCCGGCCGCGCCGACTGCGGGGCGTCCGCCAGGTGCTCGGCGACCAGCCCCCGCCGCAGGTCCAGCAGCGGGCGGGTGCGGGAGTCGGGGGACAGCAGGGCCGCCGCGCGGCCCAGCGCCGCGCGGGCCTCGTCCGCGCGGTCGCGGACCCCGAGCACGGTGGCCGCGTACGCCAGGTGCCCCCGCTCGCAGGCCGCCGCGCCCCGCTCGTCGTCGTCCGCGGCCACGGCCTCGGCGACGCGCAGCGCGTCCTCCGCCTCGGCCCAGCCCTGCCCGGTGAACAGGCACCGCTCGATCAGCAGCGCGGTGCGCTGCACGGCGGCGCCGGCGTCGTCCTCGACGTGCGGCGTCAGCAGGGCCGCCGCATCGGTCCAGCAGCCGCGCGAGCGCAGCCGCCATATCGCCCGCTGGAGGGGGTCGTCCCCCCCGGTGGTTCCGGCACCGGACATGGCGGTCTCCGCCACATTGCCCTCCCCAAAGCAACCAAGCAGAAGCAGCACGACTTCGAGCCCTGGGGCGAAATGAGAGCACGGATCGGCAGGTTCGGCCAAGGGGTCGGGTGAACTCTTTCACAAAGTCCGGACACGGCGTCAGCACTTTCCGGAATACGCCCCTCCCGCCCGTGCGGCGGAATGCTCAGCTCATCCGCAGGGCCAGGAAGAAGTCGAGCTTGTCCTCCAGCCGCGACAGGTCACGCGACGTCAACTGCTCGATTCGCCCGACCCGGTAGCGCAGCGTGTTGACGTGCAGGTGCAGCCGCGTCGCGCACCGCGTCCAGGACCCGTCGCAGTCCAGGAACGCCTCCAGGGTCGGGATGAGCTCGGCCCGGTGGCGGCGGTCGTAGTCCCGCAGCGGGTCCAGCAGCCGCGCGGTGAACGCGCGCCGCACGTCGTCCGGAACGAAGGGCAGGAGGAGGACGTGCGAGGCCAGCTCGTGGTGCCCGGCGGCGCAGACCCGCCCGGGGCGGGCCGCGGCGACCCGGCGGGCGTGCCGCGCCTCCTCCAGCGCCCCGCGCAGCCCCTCGGCGGAGTGCACGGCCGCGCTGACGCCCAAGGTGAGCCGGCCGTCGCCGTCCAGGCCCGCCTGGAGCGGTTCGCGTACGACGGCCAGCAGCTCGTCGGCGTGCAGGCCGGCGTCCGGGCCCTTGTCCTCGCCCGGCTCTCCGGGGTGCGCCGGCAGCGGCACCAGTGCGATCGCCTCGTCGCCGGTGTGCGCGACCGCGATCCGGTCCGAGGGCTCCGGGCCCGAGGCGGACGGGTCGACGAGGATCTCCTCCAGCAGCGACTGGGCCACCGGGCCGCCGGGGATGTCCCCGCCCTCCCAGTCCACCCTGGCCACGACGACCTGCCAGTGCGGGGCGGTGCCCAGCCCCGGCAGCAGCACCGGGGCCGCCACCCGCAGGCGCGCCGCGATCTCGGCGGGCGCGGCACCCGTCTGGACCAGCTCCAGCACCTCCTGCGCCAGCCGCCGGCGCACCGTGCGGGCCGCGTCGCGCCGGTCCCGCTCGACGGCGATCAGCTGGGTCACGCCCTGCAGCAGGTCCAGCCGCTCCGCCGGCCAGTCGCCCGCGTCCGCCTCGACCGCCAGCAGCCAGTCGGAGAGCACGCTCTCGCGCACGTCGCGGCCGCCGGGGCCGCCCGGGCCGCGCCCCGCGCCCCTGATCGGGAACAGGGAGTAGGCAATACCCTGGATGGAGATCCGGTGCGGGCCCCTGCGACCGGTGCGGACCGCCGCGAGGTGCTCGCCGGCCAGAGCCGCACAGATGCCCGGTGCCAGGGGTTCTCCCGCTCCGGCGATCTGCCGGCCTGTGGGGGACAGCACCCAGGCGCGCAGATCGAGGTCGGTGGTGAGCAGATCGAGCACCACGTCCGGTCCGCCGCCCGCGGGACCCGAGGTCATCAGGCGGCGGTGGCGGTCCACGACGGCCGCGAGATCGCCGGCGCGCTCCCCGGAGACCTGCCGTACGACGTACTCGGTGATCGTGGCGAATGCAACGTCCTCGTTCACGGCGAACAGCGGCAGGCGGTGGCGCTCGCAGGCCGAAACGAGATCGTCCGGGATGTCCCCCAGCTCCGCCTCGCCGGCGGCGAGGCCGGCGACGCCCGCGCTCGCGAGGATTCGTACGAACGGCTCGGAGTCGGCCGAATTTCTTCGCCAGGCCAGGCCGGTGAGGACGAGTTCGCCCCCGGTGAGGTATCGGCTGGGATCCCTCAGGTCGGTCGTCATGACGCCGCGGACCGTCCGGTCGAGTTCTTCCTCGCCGCCCAGCAGCCGCAGCCCCAGCGCCTCGGTTTCCAGCAGTGCGCGCAGCCGCATGGTGTCGCCGCCGATCTGTCTCGAATGTTGCCCTTGGAAATCGGGCAGGTCGTTGCATCCTGCCTTTCATACGAATCTACAAGACGAGGGAGGGCGCCAGCCAACTCCTTCATGGTTTCGGTGACTGCACCCGGGGGACGCGCGGCTTGTGTACTGGCTCCACACCGCGTTAACACCACGTGAACGACCAGTCGAGGGCCCTTCGGCCTCCTGGCCTGAAGTGAACGACCCGATTACAAGAAGAGAGCCGCACATGGACTTCCTTCGCCCCGCCAGCTGGGAGGAGGCACTCGCCGCCAAGGCCGAGTACCCCACAGCTGTGCCGATTGCGGGTGGCACCGACATCATGGTCGAGATCAACTTCGACCACCGCCGTCCGGAGTACCTCCTCGACCTGGGCCGCATCGAGCTGCTGCGGGAGTGGGAGGTCGGCGAGGAGGTCACCGAGCTCGGCGCCTCCGTCCCGTACACCCAGATCATGGAGAACCTGCGGGCAACCCTGCCGGGTCTCGCGCTCGCCTCGCACACGGTCGCGTCCCCGCAGATCCGCAACCGCGGCGGTGTCGGCGGCAACCTCGGTTGCGCCTCGCCCGCCGGCGACTCCCACCCCGCCCTGCTGGCCGCCGGCGCCGAGGTCGAGGTCGAGTCCGTACGCGGCACCCGCATGATCCCGATCGACGAGTTCTACACCGGCGTGAAGCGCAACGCGCTCGCCGCGGACGAGCTCATCAAGACGGTCCACATCAAGAACGCCACCGGTCCGCAGCAGTACTCCAAGGTCGGCACGCGCAACGCGATGGTCATCGCGGTGTGCGCGTTCGGCCTGGCCCTGCACCCGCAGACCCGTACGGTCCGCACCGGCATCGGCTCGGCCGCCCCGACCCCGATCCGGGCGAAGGCCGCCGAGGAGTTCCTGAACGCCGCGCTCGAGGAGGGCGGGTTCTGGGAGTCCGGCAAGGTCATCACCCCGTCGATCGCCAAGCAGTTCGGTGAGCTCGCCTCCGGCGCGTGCAACCCGATCGACGACGTCCGCGGCACGGCGAAGTACCGCCGTCACGCGGTCGGCATCATGGCTCGCCGCCAGCTGGTCTGGACGTGGGAGCAGTACCGCGGCAGCAACGGCCGCTCGCTTGAAGGGGCTGCGTAACCATGCGCGTCAATTTCACCGTCAACGGTCGTCCGCAGCAGGCCGACGACGTCTGGGAGGGCGAGTCCCTCCTCTACGTCCTGCGCGAGCGCCTGGGCCTGCCCGGCTCCAAGAACGCCTGCGAGCAGGGCGAGTGCGGTTCCTGCACGGTACGCCTCGACGGCGTGCCGGTCTGCTCCTGCCTCGTCGCCGCCGGCCAGGTCGAGGGCCGCGACGTGGTGACCGTCGAGGGCCTCGCCGACTTCGCCAAGCAGCGCGAGGAGCACGGCCACTCCTGCGGCACCGGTGCGTGCGGCGGCGGCGACCGGGGCGTCTCCACCGACGAGGCCAGGCAGTGGACCGCCAAGGGCACCGACTCGCAGACCGGTGAGGGCGTGGAGCTCTCCCCGATCCAGCAGGCGTTCATCGACGCCGGCGCCGTCCAGTGCGGTTTCTGCACCCCGGGTCTGCTGGTCCAGGCCGACGCGTTGCTGGAGAGCAACGCCGACCCGTCCGACCAGGACATCCGTGAGGCCCTCTCCGGCAACCTCTGCCGCTGCACGGGCTACGAGAAGATCCTCGACGCGGTCCGCCTGGCGGCCGCCCGCCAGGGAGAGGCGGTCTGACCATGGCCAACACCCGCACCGCCCCGTCCGGTACGCCGACCAACGTCTCCCAGGAGCACAACCAGGGCGGCATCGGCGAGTCCACGCTCCGCCCGGACGGCACCCTCAAGGTCACCGGCGAGTTCGCGTACTCCTCGGACATGTGGCACGAGGACATGCTGTGGGGCCAGACCCTGCGCAGCCCCGTCGCCCACGCCGAGATCGCGGGCATCGACATCTCCGAGGCGCTGGCCGTGCCCGGCGTCCACGCGGTCCTCACCTACGCGGACCTGCCGGCCGAGATGAAGAACTACGGCCTGGAGATCCAGGACACCCCGGTCCTCGCCAACGGCCGCGTACGCCACCACGGCGAGCCGGTCGCCCTCGTGGCCGCCGACCACCCGGAGACCGCCCGCCGTGCCGCCGCCAAGATCAAGGTGGACTACCGGGAGCTGCCGGTCATCACCGACGAGGCCTCCGCCCTCGCCGAGGACGCGATCCTCATCCACCCGGGCCGCGACGACCACCACGCCGGCCACGTCCCGCACCCGAACATCGTGCACCGCCAGCCGATCATCCGCGGCAACGTGGAGGAGGCCCGCAAGCGGGCCGACGTGATCGTCGAGGGCGAGTACACCTTCGGCATGCAGGACCAGGCCTTCCTCGGCCCGGAGTCCGGCCTCGCCGTGCCCTCCGAGGACGGCGGCGTCGACCTGTACGTCGCCACCCAGTGGCTGCACTCCGACCTCCGCCAGATCGCCCCCGTCCTCGGCCTGCCCGAGGAGAAGGTGCGCATGACGCTCTCCGGCGTCGGCGGTGCCTTCGGCGGCCGCGAGGACATCTCGATGCAGATCCACGCCTGCCTGCTGGCCCTCGCGACCAACAAGCCGGTCAAAATGGTCTACAACCGGTTCGAGTCCTTCTTCGGCCACGTGCACCGCCACCCGGCCAAGCTGTACTACGAGCACGGCGCCACCAAGGACGGCAAGCTCACCCACCTGAAGTGCCGGATCGTCCTGGACGGCGGCGCCTACGCCTCCGCCTCCCCGGCGGTCGTCGGCAACGCCTCCTCGCTCTCCGTCGGCCCGTACGTGGTCGAGGACGTGGACATCGAGGCCATCGCCCTCTACACGAACAACCCGCCCTGCGGCGCCATGCGCGGCTTCGGCGCCGTCCAGGCCTGCTTCGCGTACGAGGCCCAGATGGACCGGCTCGCGGCCAAGCTGGGCATGGACCCGGTCGAGTTCCGCCAGCTCAACGCCATGGAGCAGGGCACGATCATGCCCACCGGCCAGGTCGTGGACTCGCCCGCCCCGGTGGCCGAGCTGCTGCGCCGGGTCAAGGCACGCCCGCTGCCGCCGGAGCGCCAGTGGGAGTCGGCCGGCGAGGGCGCGGACGTCCGCGCGCTGCCCGGCGGCCTGTCGAACACCACCCACGGCGAGGGCGTCGTCCGGGGCGTCGGCTACGCGGTCGGCATCAAGAACGTCGGCTTCTCCGAGGGCTTCGACGACTACTCCACCGCCCGCGTGCGCCTGGAGGCCATCGGCGGCGAGGCCGTCGCGATGGTCCACACGGCCATGGCGGAGGTCGGCCAGGGCGGTGTCACCGTGCACGCCCAGATCGCCCGTACGGAGCTCGGCGTCACCAACGTGACCATCCACCCGGCCGACACGCAGGTCGGCTCCGCCGGTTCGACGTCCGCCTCCCGGCAGACGTACATGACCGGTGGCGCCGTGAAGAACACCTGCGAGGCCGTGCGCGAGAAGGTCCTGGAGATCGGCCGCCGGAAGAACGGCTCCTACCACCCGGCGTGGGCCACCGCCGAGCTCCTCCTCGAGGGCGGCAAGGTCGTCACCGACGGCGGCGAGGTCCTCGCGGACATCGCCGAGCTGCTCGAGGGCGAGGACGCCATCGACATCGAGCTGGAGTTCCGCCACCGGCCGACCGTCGCCTTCGACCTGGTCACCGGCCAGGGCGACGGCCACGTCCAGTACACCTTCGCCGCGCACCGCGCGGTGGTCGAGGTGGACACCGAGCTCGGCCTGGTCAAGGTCGTCGAGCTGGCCTGCGCCCAGGACGTCGGCAAGGCCCTCAACCCGCTCTCCGTCGTCGGCCAGATCCAGGGTGGCACCACCCAGGGCCTCGGTGTCGCGGTGATGGAGGAGATCATCGTGGACCCGAAGACCGCGAAGGTGCGCAACCCCTCCTTCACGGACTACCTGATCCCGACGATCCTCGACACCCCGAGCATCCCCGTCGACTACCTGGAGCTCGCCGACCCGAACGCGCCGTACGGCCTGCGCGGTCTCGGCGAGGCCCCGACCCTGTCGTCCACCCCGGCCGTCCTCGCGGCGATCCGGGCGGCGACCGGCCTGGAGCTCAACAAGACGCCGATCCGTCCGGAAGCCCTCACCGGCACCCTGTAGGACGGCGTCCTCCGGGGGCCCGCGAGGCCCCCGGACCCCAGACTCTCCGGGCGGTGCGACAGCGGAACGTCACACCTTTGGCCGAGCACCGCCCGGAGCACGGAGTCCGGCACACGGGGACCGCACCGCTCGCGGTCCGCCCCACCGGCAGTACCCCCGACAGAAGGAAAGGCGGCGCCGGTACCCCGGCACCGTCACCAGTACCGCAGAACCCCCGCAGTACCCGCAGTACACGCAGTTTGCAATCGCGTCGCCTCGGGCCGTCACCCCGGGTCGTGCAGCCAACGGCATTTCCCAAATCCCGCCTCCGGAACCCGCGAGCGGGTGCCCCTGTGAACCTTGGGAGTTAGGCACCATGACCCAGTCGTCTGTGGAGTCCAGAACCACCGCGGAAGAGGCCGGCGACGGCTCTCGCCATCCCGCCGGGCGTTCTTGGCTCGACCGGTACTTTCACATCACCCATAGAGGGTCGAACGTCGGCAATGAGGTTCGTGGCGGTGTCACGACCTTCATGGCCATGGCGTACATCCTCCTGCTCAACCCGCTGATCCTCTCCGGCAAGGACGTCGCCGGGGACACCCTGAGCCAGAAGGCCCTGATCACGGCCACGGCGTTCGCCGCCGCCCTGACCACGCTGCTGATGGGCTTCATCGGCAAGGTCCCGCTCGCGCTGGCCGCCGGCCTGTCCGTCTCCGGTGTGCTGGCCTCGCAGGTCGCCCCGCAGATGACCTGGCCGCAGGCCATGGGCATGTGCGTCATGTACGGCGTCGTGATCTGCCTCCTGGTCGTCACCGGCCTCCGCGAGATGATCATGAACGCGATCCCGCTCGCGCTCAAGCACGCGATCACCATGGGCATTGGCCTGTTCGTCGCCCTCATCGGCCTGGTGAAGGCCGGCTTCGTGCACGAGAACCCCGCCCCGGGCGGCGGCCCCGTGGTCCTCGGACCGACCGGCGAGCTCGCCGGCTGGCCCGTGCTCCTCTTCGCCGTCACCCTGCTGCTGATCTTCATGCTCCAGGCCCGCAGGGTCCCCGGCGCCATCCTGATCGGCATCGTCACCGGCACCGTGCTCGCCGCCATCCTCAACATCGTCATCGACATCGACGACAAGGCCTGGGCCAGCGGCCCGCCGGTCCTGGAGGGCTCGGCCGTCTCGATGCCCGACTTCTCGCTCTTCGGCCAGGTCGAGTTCGGCGGCTGGGGCGAGGTCGGCGCGATGACCGTCGGCATGATCGTCTTCACCCTGGTGCTGGCCGGCTTCTTCGACGCCATGGCCACCATCATCGGTGTCGGCACCGAGGCCAAGCTGGCCGACGACAAGGGCCGGATGCCCGGCCTGTCCAAGGCCCTGTTCATCGACGGCGCGGGCGGTGCCATCGGCGGCTTCACCGGCGGCTCCGGCCAGACCGTGTTCGTCGAGTCCGCGACCGGCGTCGGCGAGGGGGCCCGTACGGGCCTCGCCTCCGTGGTCACCGGCCTCTTCTTCGCCGCCTGCGTCTTCTTCACCCCGATCACGCAGATCGTCCCCGGTGAGGTCGCCGCCGCCGCCCTGGTGGTCATCGGCGCGATGATGATGCAGAACGCCCGCCACGTGGACTGGGCCGACACGGCGACCTCGATCCCGGTCTTCCTGACCGTCGTGCTGATGCCCTTCACGTACTCGATCACGGCCGGTGTCGCCGCCGGTGTGATCTCGCACGTCGCGATCAAGATCGCGCAGGGCAAGGCCCGCGAGATCGGCGGATTCATGTGGGGACTGACGGCTGTGTTCATCGTCTTCTACACGCTCAACCCCATCGAGGGCTGGCTCGGGGTCCACTGACCCTGACCGAAAAGCACTGACCCTCCACGCATCCGATACTGGAACCCGAACCTCCGAGGAGGCCGCACATGCTGGACATCGCCGAAGAACTGAACCGGTGGGTCGAGCAGGGACGTGACTTCGCCGTCGCCACGGTCGTGGCGGTCGGAGGCAGCGCACCCCGGCAGCCCGGAGCGGCCCTCGCCGTCGACAGCGAGGGCACGGCCATCGGCTCGGTTTCCGGCGGATGCGTGGAGGGCGCGGTGTACGAGCTGTGCCGCCAGGCGCTGGAGGACGGCGAGACCGTCCAGGAGCGCTTCGGCTACAGCGACGACGACGCCTTCGCCGTCGGCCTGACCTGCGGCGGCATCATCGACATCCTCGTCACCCCGGTCCCCGTCGGCTCGCCGGGCCGCGAGGTGTTCGCCGCCGCGCTGGCCGCGGCCTCCCGCGGCGAGGCGGCGGCCGTCGCCCGGATCGCGGAGGGCCCGGACGAGCTCAAGGGCCGCGCCGTACTGGTCCGCGGCGACGGCGGCTTCGAGGGCGGCCTCGGCGGCCACCCCGAACTGGACCGCACCGTCGCCGAGGAGGCGCGCGCCATGCTCGACGCCGGCCGGACCGGAGTGCTCGAGATCGGCGCCGACGGCCGGCTCTGCGGGGAGCCGCTGAAGGTCCTGGTCGAGTCCAGCGTCCCGCCGCCGCGGATGATCGTCTTCGGTGC
Source organism: Streptomyces sp. NPDC043854 (assembly GCF_056436005.1). NCBI lineage: Bacteria > Bacillati > Actinomycetota > Actinomycetes > Kitasatosporales > Streptomycetaceae > Streptomyces > Streptomyces sp. NPDC043854. The sequence continues at coordinate 104,199 of NZ_JBWKDK010000006.1, read as the reverse complement.
CATCGACTTCGCCGCCGCCCTGGTGCGGATCGGCAAGTTCCTCGGCTACCGCGTGACGCTGTGCGACGCGCGGCCCGTGTTCGCGACGAAGAAGCGTTTCCCCGAGGCGGACGAGATCGTCGTGGACTGGCCGCACCGCTACCTGGAGACCACCGAGGTCGACGGCCGGACCGTGCTGTGCGTGCTCACGCACGACGCCAAGTTCGACGTCCCGCTGCTGCAGCTGGCCCTGCGGCTGCCCGTCGCCTACGTCGGCGCCATGGGCTCGCGCCGCACCCACGAGGACCGCAACCGGCGCCTGCGCGACGTCGGCGTGACCGAGCTCGAACTGGCCCGCCTGCGCTCCCCGATCGGCCTGGACCTCGGCGCCCGCTCCCCGGAGGAGACCGCGCTGTCCATCGCGGCCGAGATCGTCGCCAACCGGCGCGGCGGCTCCGGGGCGGCCCTGACCGGCGGGCACATCCCGATCCACCCCGACACCTCGGACGCGGTGGTCGGCAGGATCGGCTCGGTGGCTTGACGGGGCGGCCACCGGATCCGAAGGGACGGCCGCCGGGTCGGTGACCCGCAGGCGTGAGGAAACGGGCGCAGCCACAGGGCTTGCGCCCTTTCGCCGTCCCCTCTATTTTACCCGCCGGTAACAGCGCCTGCCTGCAACGGAGTTGAGCGTATGTCCCGGACGAACCGCCCTGCCCGCACGCCGGTGCGCCGCACGCTCCTCGCCGGGTGCGCGCTGGCCGCGGCCGCCCTCGCGGCGGGTGCTGCGACACCGGCCGCCTCGGCGTCCGCGACCGCCGCCGCGCCCCCGGCCTCCGCCGTCGCCTCCGCCGCCTCCTCCCCGGGCCTGCGCGAGGTGCTGTTCGTGGGCAACAACTGGGAGGGCACCGCCGACGTCCTCGCCTCCACCGGCACCCTGGAGCGCATCGGCCGGATCAACGTGGTCCCCGACAAGGAGGAACGCCTCCGGGAGATCTACCTCAACCCGATCAAGCTGGGCTTCTTCCTCGGGATCCGGCACACCGCCGGCGAGGGCCACGACCAGTTCGTCGACGACATGTACACCACCCCGGACGGCTCCGCCGTGGTCGTCTCCCGCCCCAGCTTCGCCGACGTCGTCTCCCTCGACCTGCGCACCGGCCGGATCAACTGGCGCTTCCCGGTCGCCGGATACCGTTCCGACCACATGGCCGTCTCGCCCGACGGCACCCGGGTCGCCGTCTCCGCGTCCACCGCGAACACCGTGCACGTCCTCGACATCGCGACCGGCCGCCAGGTCGGCTCCTTCGCCACCGGCGACAAGCCGCACGAGAACACCTTCACCCGCGACGGCCGGTTCCTGTGGAACAGCTCCATCGGCGACGTGACCTCCGCCCTGGACGCCCCCTGGCTGGACTGGACGAAGGGCGACCGCAAGATCACGGTGGCCGACGCGCAGACCTTCCGCACGGTCCGCACCATCGACATGCGGGACCGGCTGAACGCCTTCGGGCGCTCGGACCTCTCCGACGCGGTGCGGCCGATGTCCCTGAGCCCCGACGAGTCCACGCTCTACTTCCAGGTGTCGTTCTTCAACGGGTTCGTCGAGTACGACCTCGCCGCCGACCGGGTCACCCGCGTCAAGACCCTCCCGCAGAACCCCGCCACCAGCAGCGACCGCACCACCTGGGTCAACGACTCCCGCCACCACGGCATGTCGATGAGCCCCGACGGCACCAAGCTGTGCATCGCGGGCACCATGGACGACTACGCCACCGTCGTGGACCGGGCCACCCTCGCCGAGGGGCCGCTGGTCCCCGCCGACAAGCCGTACTGGGCCACCGTCGACGGCGACGGCACCGGCTGCGTGATCTCCGAGAGCGGCTCCGACCGGGTCACCGCCATCGACTTCGCCACCGGCACGAAGCGGGTGTCCGTCCCCGTCGGCGACCACCCCCAGCGCGTCCGGCTCGGCCACGTCCCGGCCGACTGGACGGGCCCCGGCCGGTGACCCCGTAGAGCGGGGTCGGGCGGGCCGCCGCCCGCAGCAGCCGGGCGGTCTCCTCGCCGGGGGTCCGCCCTGCCGCCGGCGGCTTCCGGCGATGTGAATCGCCGCCGCGGCGAGCGTGGGCGGAGCAGGCGCACGGCGCCCGCCCACCACGGGGGCGGGCCGGGCGCCGTGTCCGGACCGGGGTGCGGGCAGCGGTTACTCCGCGTCCGCCTCCAGGTTGCCCTCCGTGTCCAGGTAGACCTGGCGCAGGGCCTCCAGGATCTGCGGGTCCGGCTTCTCCCACATGCCGCGGGACTCCGCCTCCAGCAGCCGCTCCGCGATGCCGTGCAGGGCCCACGGGTTGGCCTCCTCCAGGAAGGCGCGGTTCTCCGGGTCCAGGACGTACGTCTCGGTCAGCTTGTCGTACATCCAGTCCGCGACCACGCCCGTCGTGGCGTCGTAGCCGAACAGGTAGTCCACCGTCGCCGCCAGCTCGAAGGCGCCCTTGTAGCCGTGGCGGCGCATCGCCTCGATCCACTTCGGGTTGACCACGCGGGCGCGGAAGACGCGGGAGGTCTCCTCCACCAGGGTGCGCGTGCGCACCGTCTCCGGGCGGGTCGAGTCGCCGATGTACGCCTCCGGCGCGGTGCCGCGCAGCGCGCGGACCGTGGCCACCATGCCGCCGTGGTACTGGAAGTAGTCGTCCGAGTCCGCGATGTCGTGCTCGCGGGTGTCGGTGTTCTTCGCCGCGACCGTGATGCGCCGGTACGCCGACTCCATCTCCTCCCGGGCCGGCCGGCCCTCCAGGCCGCGGCCGTACGCGTAGCCGCCCCACACCGTGTAGACCTCCGCGAGGTCGGCGTCCGTACGCCAGTCGCGGGAGTCGATCAGCTGGAGGATGCCCGCCCCGTACGTGCCCGGACGCGAGCCGAAGATACGGGTGGTCGCGCGCCGCTCGTCGCCGTGTTCGGCCAGGTCCGCCTGGGCGTGGGCCCGGACGAAGTTCTGCTCCGCCGGCTCGTCCAGCCCGGCCACCAGCCGCACCGCGTCGTCCAGCAGCCCGATCACGTGCGGGAAGGCGTCCCGGAAGAAGCCCGAGATGCGCAGGGTCACGTCGATGCGGGGGCGGCCCAGCTCGTCGAGCGGGATCGGCTCCAGGCCGGTCACACGCCGCGAGGCCTCGTCCCACACCGGGCGGACGCCCAGCAGGGCCAGCGCCTCCGCCACGTCGTCACCCGCCGTGCGCATCGCGCTCGTCCCCCACAGCGACAGGCCGACGGAGGCCGGCCACTCGCCGTTGTCCGTGCGGTAGCGCGTGAGCAGCGAGTCGGCCAGCGCCTGCCCGGTCTCCCACGCCAGGCGGGACGGGACGGCCTTCGGGTCCACCGAGTAGAAGTTGCGGCCGGTCGGCAGCACGTTCACCAGGCCGCGCAGCGGGGAGCCGGACGGGCCCGCCGGGACGAACCGGCCGTCGAGGGCCGCCACCACGTGGGCGATCTCGTCCGTCGTGCCGCCGAGCCGCGGCACCACCTCGCGGGCCGCGAAGTCCAGTACGGCCGCCACGTCCGCCGAGCGGCCCGCGGCGACCGAGGCCACCGCGGCCGGGTCCCAGCCGGCGTCCTCCATCGCCTGCACCAGCGCCCGGGCCGTCTCCTCCGCCTCGTCGGCTGTCGTACGGGTGGCCGCGGACTCGTCCAGGCCGAGGGCCTCGCGCAGACCGGGCAGGGCCGTCGTACCGCCCCAGATCTGGCGGGCGCGCAGGATCGCCAGGACCAGGTTGACGCGGGCCTCGCCGGTCGGGGCGCCGCCCAGGACGTGCAGGCCGTCGCGGATCTGGGCGTCCTTCACCTCGCACAGCCAGCCGTCGACGTGCAGCAGGAAGTCGTCGAAGCCGTCGTCGTCCGGGCGCTCCTCCAGACCGAGGTCGTGGTCGAGCTTCGCCGCCTGGATCAGCGTCCAGATCTGCGCGCGGATCGCCGGCAGCTTCGCCGGGTCCATGGAGCTGATCTGGGCGTACTCGTCCAGGTGCTGCTCCAGGCGCGCGATGTCGCCGTACGACTCCGCACGCGCCATCGGCGGCACCAGGTGGTCGACCAGGGTGGCGTGCACGCGGCGCTTGGCCTGGGTGCCCTCGCCCGGGTCGTTGACCAGGAACGGGTAGACGAGCGGGAGGTCGCCGAGCGCGGCATCGGGCGCGCACGCCGCCGACAGGCCGGCGTTCTTGCCCGGCAGCCACTCCAGGTTGCCGTGCTTGCCCAGGTGGATCATCGCGTCGGCGCCGAAACCGCCGTCCTCGGCGCGGGCCTGGATCCACCGGTACGCGGCCAGGTAGTGGTGGGAGGGCGGCAGGTCCGGGTCGTGGTAGATCGCGATCGGGTTCTCGCCGAACCCGCGCGGCGGCTGGATCAGGATCAGCAGGTTCCCGCGGCGCAGCGCCGCCAGGACGATGTCGCCCTCCGGGTTCTGCGAACGGTCCACGAACATCTCACCGGGCGCCGGACCCCAGTGCTCCTCGACCTGCTCGCGCAGCTCGGCCGGCAGCTCGGCGAACCACCGCCGGTAGTCGGCGGCCGGGATGCGGACCGGGTTGCGGGCGAGCTGCTCCTCGGTCAGCCAGTCCTGGTCGTGGCCGCCGGCCTCGATCAGGGCGCGGATCAGCTCGTCGCCGTCACCGGAGACCAGGCCGGGGATCCCCTCGGCGGGGCCGAAGTCGTAGCCGGCGTCGAGGAGGGCGCGCAGCAGCACCATCGCGCTGGCCGGGGTGTCGAGGCCGACCGCGTTGCCGATCCGCGAGTGCTTGGTCGGGTAGGCGGAGAGGACCAGCGCGATCTTCTTGTCGGCGCGGGCGATGTGCCGCAGCCGGGCGTGACGCAGGGCGATCCCGGCGACCCGGGCGGCACGCTCGGGGTCCGCCACATACGCGGGCAGGCCGTCCTCGTCGAACTCCTTGAAGGAGAACGGGACGGTGATGAGGCGGCCGTCGAACTCGGGCACGGCGACCTGCGTCGCGGCGTCGAGCGGCGACAGGCCCTCGTCGTTCTCCTCCCAGGCGCTGCGCGAACCGGTCAGGCACAGGGCCTGGAGGACCGGCACGCCCAGGCGGGCGAGCGCGCCCGCGTCCCAGGACTCGTCGTCACCGCCGGCGGAGGCGGTCGCGGGGCGGGTGCCGCCGGCCGCGAGCACGGTGGTGATGACCGCGTCGGCCCCCTCCAGCGCGGTCAGCAGCTCCGGCTCCGGGGTGCGCAGGGAGGACACGTACAGCGGCATCGGGGAGCCGCCCGCCGCCTCGATCGCATCGCACAGGGCGTGCACGAAGCCCGTATTGCCGCTCATCTGGTGGGCGCGGTAGTAGAGCACCGCGATCCGCGGGCCGTCCGCGGCCGCCGGTTCCGGGCGCTCGAGGGCACCCCAGGTGGGGGCGGCGGCGGGCGGCTCGAAGCCGTGCCCGGTCAGCAGGACGGTGTCGGACAGGAAGCGGGCCAGCTGCTCCAGGTTGGCGGGGCCGCCGTGCGCCAGGTAGGCGTGCGCCTCGGCCGCGATGCCGATGGGGACCGTCGACGCCTCCATCAGCTGCGCGTCCGGGGCCTGTTCGCCGGTCAGGACGACGACGGGGCGGGTCTGCTCCGGGGCCAGCAGCAGGTCCAGGCCGTCCTGCCAGGCGCGCAGGCCGCCGAGGAGGCGTACGACGACCAGGTCGACGCCGTCGAGGAGGCCGGGGAGGTCGTCGAGGGGAAGGCGGGAGGGGTTCGCGAACCGGTACGGCACCGGGCCGTCCGCGGCCGCTCGGGCGCTGAGCAGATCGGTGTCGGACGTCGACAGCAGCAGGATCATGCGGCGGCAGGCCTTCCTCGGGGTTTCCGCGCCCCGGGCAGTGAGGACGGCGGGAGTTCCTGGCTCACCCGGTCGGCGGCTGCTCTGCCGGGTTCACAGTGGCGGGACCGCGCCGGAATCGCACCGGGCTTCCTCCCATGTCGCCGTCCTCGGCGATGAGCGGGCCGAATGGCACGCCGAAGGTCATCTTAGGTGCCGATGCCCCCGGCCGGGAGTGAGGGGTCCCCGGCCGGACCACGGCCGGGGCGAGGGAGCCCCGTGGGACGGACGTGCCTGGTGACCGGGGGTGCGGGGGCGCACGGCGGGGGCGCGCGGCGCGGCGCACGGATTCCGCACCGCGGGCGTGCGGCGGGCGGGGTGTACGGCGGCCGGGGGTGCGGTGTTGGTGCGGCGGGCGGGGCGTATGGCGGCCGGGGATGCGGTGTTCGTGTGGCGGGGCGTGCGGCGGTCGTACCGCGGGAGTGGGGGCGCGGGGCACGGGCACGGGGCGGGAGGGGCGCGGCGGGCATGTGGCGGGGCAGCGGCCGGAGATGGGTCCGCGGACGGGCGACGGTGCGGGGCCGGGTCGGCGACGGCCGCGGGTCGAGGGTGGTGGCGGCCGCAGGTCGGGGGTGGTGACGGCCACAGGCCGGGGGCCGGGATTCGTGGGTATGCTCGCCGCCATGCCCACAGCCCCCTCCGCCCCCGCAGCACGGGACGAACCCGTCATACGGGAGCGCGGTGACGCCTGTCCCGGCGCACTGCGCCTCCACGCGGCCGACGACGGGTACCTGGCCCGGGTGCGGATCCCCGGCGGGATGCTCGGCGAGGACGCGGCCCTGCTGCTCGCCGACGCTGCCGACCGGCTCGGCGACGGGCACATCGACCTCACCTCGCGCGGCAACGCGCAGCTCCGCGGGCTCGGCGCCGGCTGCGGCGGCGAACTGGCCGGGGTGCTGGACCGGGCCGGGCTGCTGCCCGCGCCCACCCACGAGCGGGTCCGCAACATCGTTGCCTCGCCGCTGACCGGCCTGGACCTGCCGGCGCGCCCCGACGTGGCCCCGTGGGTGGCCGAGCTGGACCGGCTGCTGTGCGCCGACCCGGACGCGGCCGCCCTGTCCGGGCGCTTCCTGTTCGCCCTCGACGACGGCCGGGGCGACGTGGCCTCGCTGGACGCGGATGTCACCGTCGTCGCCCGCGGCACCGAACACGCCCTCCTGTACGTCGCGACCGCGCAGACCGCCCCGGCCGCACCCACCGCCCGCCGAGCGGCTGCCGGCGCCGGGCCGGCCGACGGTGTGGTGTCGGGCGGAACAGTGTCCGGTGGCGCGGGGGCTGGAAGCGTTGCTTCCGGAGGCGTGGCGTCTGGTGGTTCGGTATCCGGCGACGCGGCGGCGGGTGGTGCGGTGGCCGGTGGTTCGGCGTTCGGCGACGCGGCCGATGGCCTGGTGTCCGGGCCCGGGAGGATCAACTCGTCGGTGTCCGGCGGTCCGGAGTTCAGCGGTGCGGCGCAGGCGGTGCTTGTGGCCGCGGTCGAGGTGCCGCGCGCCGCGGTGGCCGCCGCCCGGTACTTCCTCGACGCGGCCCGCGCGTCCGGCACACGCGCCTGGCGGGCCGCCGAACTGCCCGCCGAACATGCCCTGAGCGCCGCCCGGTTGGCGGCCCGGCTGGAGGCCGCCGGCATCGCGGCCACCGCCGTGCCCGTGTCCGCGGCCGTGTCCGTGTCCGTGTCCGCACCGGTCACAGCCGACACCGCTGCGGCCCCGCAGGAGGAGCGTCGGCGGACCCCGGGCGGCTCCGCCGTGCCCGCGTCCCGCCCGCAGGACCCGGCTGGACCTGCCGTGCCCGCCGCTCGCCCGTACGGGCCCGACGGGCCGGGGCCCGAGCCCGGGGTCGTCGACGGGCCCGGCGGGGCCGTCGCGCTCAGTGTGCTCGCGCCCCTCGGGCGGCTGACCACCGCTCAGTGGCGGTTGCTGGCCGGGCTGACCGGCCGTATGCGGCTCACGCCCTGGCGCGGGATCGTCGTCCCCGGCCTGCCCGCCGCCCGGGCCCCCGAGGCGCTGGCCGCACTCGCCGACGCCGGGCTCGTCACCGCCCCCGACGACCCCTGGCGCTCCGTCACCGCCTGCACGGGGCGCCCCGGTTGCGCCAAGTCCCTGGCCGACGTCCGCGCCGACGCCCGCGCCGTAGCGGCCCGCGCGACCGGACCGCTGCCCGTGCACTGGTCCGGCTGCGACCGGCGCTGCGGGCACCCCCGCGGCACCGCGTGGGTCGACCTCGTCGCCACTCCCGCCGGCTACGACCTCTCCGTCGCCGGCGGCCCGCCGCACCGCGGCATCGAGACTTCCGACCACCTGGCCGCGGCCCTCGCGTCCGCACGCCGCACCACCTCCCACGACGACGCAGCGAAGAAATGAGCGAGTACACAGTGTTCGAGTACGAGAAGGACGGCGCGGAGATCTACCGCCAGTCCTTTGCCACGATCCGCGCCGAGGCGGACCTCTCCGGGCTGCCCGCCTCCGTCGCGCAGGTCGCGGTACGCATGATTCACGCCTGCGGAATGACCGACCTGCCCCAGGACCTCGGCTACACGCCGGACGTCGTCCTGCGCGCCCGCGCCGCCCTGCACGCGGGCGCGCCCATCCTCTGCGACGTGCAGATGGTCGCCAGCGGCGTCACCCGCAAGCGGCTGCCCGCCGACAACGAGGTGATCTGCACCCTCTCCGACCCGGCCGTCCCCGCCCTCGCCCGGCGCATGGGCACCACCCGCAGCGCCGCCGCCCTCGAAGTGTGGCGCGACCGCGGCCTGTTGGAGGGCTCCGTGGTCGCCGTCGGCAACGCGCCGACCGCCCTGTTCCGGCTGCTCGAGATGATCGAGGAGGGCGCCCCGCGCCCCGCCGCCGTCATCGGTGTGCCCGTCGGCTTCATCGGCGCCGCCGAGTCCAAGGACGCCCTGGCCGCCCACCCCTCCGGTCTCGACCACCTCGTCGTCCGCGGCCGGCGCGGCGGCAGCGCCATCGCGGCCGCCGCCCTCAACGCGATCGCGAGCGAGGAAGAATGAGCACCACCGGCACCACCGGCACCACCGGCACCACCAGCACCGCCAGCATCGCCACTGGCACCGGAGCCGACGTCGTCGGCTCCGGCGCCGGCGACGGCGCACCGGCCAAGGGCCGTCTGTACGGGGTGGGCCTCGGCCCCGGCGACCCGTCCCTGATGACCCTGCGGGCCGTCGAGGTGATCGGCGAGGCCGACGTCGTCGCCTACCACAGCGCCCGCCACGGCCGTTCCATCGCCCGCTCGATCGCCGCCCGCCACCTGCGCGCGGACCACATCGAGGAGCCGCTGGTCTACCCGGTCACCACCGAGACCACCGACCACCCCGGCGGCTACCAGGGCGCGATGGAGGAGTTCTACGAGGCCTCCGCCGCCCGCCTGGCCGCGCACCTGGACGCCGGCCGGACCGTCGCGGTCCTCGCCGAGGGCGACCCGCTCTTCTACGGCTCGTACATGCACATGCACAAGCGGCTCGCCGACCGCTACGAGGCCGAGGTCATCCCCGGCGTCACCTCGGTCAGTGCGGCAGCCGCCCGCCTGGGCACCCCGCTCGTGGAGGGCGAGGAGGTGCTCACCATCCTCCCCGGCACCCTGCCCGAGGAGGAGCTCACCGCCCGCCTCGCCGCCACCGACTCCGCGGTCGTCATGAAGCTCGGCCGTACCTTCCCGGCCGTGCGCCGCGCGATGGAGGGCAGCGGCCGCCTGGCCGAGGCCCGCTACGTCGAGCGCGCCACGATGGAGGGGGAGCGGACCGGCGTCCTCGCGGACACCGACCCCGACACGGTCCCGTACTTCGCCGTCGCCGTCGTGCCCAGCCGGGTCGGCAACCCGGGCAGCGTGCCGTCCGGGCCCGGCGAGGTCGCCGTCGTCGGCACCGGGCCGGCCGGGCCGCTGTGGCTCACCCCCGAGACGCGCCGGGCGCTGTCCGACGCCGAGGTCCTGATCGGCTACACCACGTACCTGGACCGCGTCCCCGACCGGCCGGGACAGATCCGGCACGGCTCCGACAACAAGGTCGAGTCGGAGCGCGCCGAGTTCGCGCTCGACCTGGCCCGGCGCGGCAAGCGGGTCGCCGTGGTCTCCGGCGGCGACCCGGGCGTCTTCGCCATGGCCACCGCCGTCCTGGAGGTCGCCGCCCAGCCCGAGTACAAGGACGTGCCCGTACGGGTCCTGCCGGGCGTGACCGCGGCCAACGCGGCGGCCGCCGCGGCCGGGGCCCCGCTCGGCCACGACTACGCCACCGTCTCCCTGTCCGACCGGCTCAAGCCGTGGGAGGTCATCGCGGAGCGGCTGCGCGCGGCCGCCGCGGCCGACCTGGTGCTCGCCCTGTACAACCCGGGCTCGCGCAGCCGGAACTGGCAGGTCGCCAAGGCGCGGGAGCTGCTGCTGGAGCTGCGCTCCCCGCAGACCCCGGTGGTCGTCGCCCGCGACGTGGGCGGCCCGGAGCAGTCCGTCCGCATCGTCACGCTCGGCACGCTGGAGCCCTCAGAGGTCGACATGCGCACGATCCTGCTGATCGGCTCCTCGCAGACGCAGGTCACGGAGCGGCCGGACGGCTCGTCCGTCACGTGGACCCCGCGCCGCTACTCCTGAGCGGCCGGACGAGGGGGGAGGGCGGGAGCGGGGGCTGTGTCGGGCGGGGTCGGTTGGTGTCCGGGGGTTTCCCGGCCGCCCATTGTCCTTCCGGTTCGGGCCGGCCCGTCAAGGGCGCTCCTCCTTCGTCGTCGCGTCGCTTCGCGATGGCCTTCGGCCACCCTTGACCGACCGACCCGCCCCGGAATGCCAACAGACAGCCGGGAAGCCCCCGAGGAACGGCCGGGAGGGTCGTGTTCAGGGGCGCGGCATCGCAGATGCGGCGGCCTTCGTTCCCTTGCCCCTTCCCGTCTCCCCGGATCCGGCCGGGTGGGTGGCGGTTGGGGACCGGTCGCGTGCCCCAACGCTTCCTCTCGCGGCCGGGTCTGAGGCTTCACCGGGCACCTGGGCGGTCCCGACCTGCGGATGACCGGCTGTAGACGCACCGGATCGCTACGTGCTGCTCATTGCTCGGCGGCTGACGGGGATTGGTGGGCGATGGCGAACAGGTCGGCTGGGTTGAGCGCGGGGCCGGCCGGGGGCCGCCGGCCGCTCCGTCGCCGTGCCGGAGCCCTCAGCCGTGCGTCGCGTGTTCGTACAGCCAGGCGGCCGCGGCCGTCGCGGTGCCGACCGCCGGGACGCCCTCGGGGATCGGGGGGCGGCGGACGACGAGGACCGGGATGCCGGCCTCGCGAGCCGCGGTCAGCTTGGGGGCGGTGGCCGAGCCGCCGCTGTCCTTGGTGACCAGGGCGTCGATCCGGTGCCGGGACAGGAGCTCCCGCTCGTCGTCGAGGGTGAACGGGCCGCGGGCCAGCAGCACTTCGAGGCGCGGCGGCACCGGCCCGGCCGGGGGGTCCACGGAGCGCACGAGGAACCACGGCTCGGTCAGGTGGGCGAAGGTGTGCAGCCCCATGCGGCCCGTGGTGAGGAAGACCCGGCCGGCCCCGAGCCCGGGGAGGAGGGCCGCCGCCTCCTCGAGGTCCGATGCGAAGGTCCAGTCGTCGCCGGGTCCCGGGGTCCAGCCGGGGCGGCGCAGCGCCAGCAGCGGGATCCCCGAAAGGGCCGCCGCCCGGGCCGCGTTGAAGCTCATCCGCTCCGCGAAGGGGTGGGTGGCGTCCACCAGGTGGGTGACCCGGTGGTCGGCGATCCAGGCCGCGAGGCCCTCCGGCCCGCCGAACCCGCCGATGCGGACCCCGCCCGGCGGGAGCACGGGCGCGGCGACCCGCCCGGCCAGCGAGGTGGTCACCCGGAACGGGCGTACGGGCGGGGCGGGTTCGGCGGCCAGCGCCTCCGCGAGGCGCCGGGCCTCCGTGGTGCCGCCCAGGATGAGGACGTGCGGCCCGGCGGGCGGTTCAGCAGACATGCCGGTCGCGTTCGGGGGAGTACAGGTGGCTGTCGCGGAACTGCTCGGCGCCGAGCGTACGGCCCACCACGATGACCGCGGTGCGCACCAGGCCCGCCTCCTTCACCTGGCCGGCGATGTCGGCCAGCGTGCCCCGCAGGACCAGCTCGTCGGGGCGGCTGGCCATGGCCACCACCGCCACCGGGCAGTCGGCCCCGTAGTGCGGCAGCAGTTCGTCGACGACGCGGTCCACGTAGCGCGTGGCCAGGTGCAGCACCAGGAGCGCGCCGCTGCGGCCCAGGGTGGCCAGGTCCTCGCCGGGCGGCATCGGGGTGGCCTGCTGGGCGATCCGGGTCAGGATCACGGTCTGGCCGACGGTGGGGACGGTCAGCTCCCGCTTCAGCGAGGCCGCCGCGGCGGCGAACGCGGGCACGCCGGGCACCACCTCGTACGGGATGCCGGCCGCGTCGAGCCGCCGCATCTGCTCGGCGACCGCGCTGAAGATGGACGGGTCGCCCGAGTGGAGCCGCGCCACGTCCTGGCCCGCCTCGTGGGCCCGTACGCATTCGGTGATGATCTCGTCGAGGTTCAGCTGCGCGGTGTCGACCAGGCGGGCGCCGGGCGGGCACTGCGCCAGCAGCTCGCGCGGGACGAGGCTGCCCGCGTACAGGCAGACCGGGGCGGCGGCCAGCGTCCGGGCACCGCGCACCGTGATCAGGTCGGCGGCGCCGGGGCCCGCGCCGATGAAGTACACGGTCATATCTGATGGTCCTTCTCGTTCGAGTGGGTGTGGGCGGCCGGAGTGGCGGAGGGGGCTTCGGCCGGGGTGCCGTCGTCCGCGGGCAGGTCCCGGGGCTTGGTGACGGTCCACTGGGTGACCGGCATCGCCTGCCGCCAGCCCGTGAAGCCGCCGACCGGCACCGCGTGCGCGACGGCCAGTTTCACCAGGTCGCCGCCGTGCCGCTGGTAGCGCTCGGTCAGGACCGCCTCCGATTCGAGCGTGACGGTGTTGACCACCAGCCGGCCGCCGGGGGCCAGGGCCGTCCAGGCGGCGTCCAGCAGGCCGGGCGCGGTCAGTCCGCCGCCGATGAACACCGCGTCGGGGGCCGGGAGTCCGGCCAGCGCCGCGGGGGCGGAGCCGGTGACCACCTTCAGCCCGGGCACGCCGAGCGCGGCCGCGTTGCGGGTGATGCGGGCGGCCCGCTCCGGGACGCGCTCCACCGCCACCGCCCGGCAGGACGGGTGCGTGCGCATCCACTCGATGCCGATGGAGCCGGAGCCGCCGCCGATGTCCCACAGCAGCTCGCCGGGGGCCGGGGCGAGGGCGCACAGGGTCGCGGCCCGTACGTGGCGCTTGGTGAGCTGGCCGTCGTGCTCGTACGCGGTGTCGGGCAGCCCCGGGGTCGCGCCGAGCCGCGGGCCGGGCGCGGCCGGATCGCGGCGGCAGTCGACGGCCACCACGTTCAGCGGGTCGCCGGGCGGGTGGTCCCAGCTGTCGGCCCGGCCCTCGTACGCGTCCTCGCGCTCGGAGCCGAGCTGCTCCAGCACCCGCATCCGGCTCGGGCCGAAGCCCTGCTCACGAAGGAGAGCGGCGATCTCGCCCGGGGTCGCTGCTCCCGCGCTGAGCACCAGCACCCGCCGCCCCTCGTACAGGGCGGCCGCGAGCCGGGCCACGGGGCGGCCGACCACCGTGACGACCTCGGTCTCCTCCACCGGCCAGCCCAGGCGGGCGCAGGCGTACGACACCGACGAGGGGTGCGGGTGGACCAGCAGCGCCTCGGGCCCGAGTTCCTGCGAGAGGGCGCGGCCGATCCCGTAGAACATGGGGTCGCCGCTGGCGAGCACGGCGATCCGGCGGCCGGCGTGCTCCGCCATCAGCTTCGGCACCGCCGGCCGCAGCGGGCTCGGCCAGGCCACCCGCTCGCCGCGGCAGTCCGCGGCGGGCAGCAGGTCCAGCTGCCGGGGCCCGCCGATCAGCACCTCGGCGGCGGCGAGGGCGGAGCGGGCGGCGGCGGTGAGTCCGGCCCAGCCGTCGGCGCCGAGGCCGACGACCGATACGGGTATGGGGGGCGGCGGTGCGGGGCTCACTGCGCGGTACCTCGGGGCGTAGGGGACGGGCGGACCCGCCGGGGAGGGGGACGGACCCGCAGCCTACTGGCCGGGAGGGCCGACCCCGGGTCCACCCCCGCGCAGCGACCGGACTACCCTCGGTAACCCACTGTCGTGAGGGTAGCGAGGGAGCTGACATGCCCGGCTGGAGTGCCCGGAACATCCCCGACCAGAGCGGCCGCACCGCCGTCGTCACCGGCGCCAACAGCGGTATCGGCTACGCGGCCGCCCGGGAGCTCGCACGGCACGGGGCGGAGGTGGTCCTGGCCTGCCGCAGCGCGGCCCGCGGCCATGCCGCCGCAATCCGGCTGCGCACCGAAGTCCCCGGCGCCGAGGTGGAGTTCGCCCGGCTGGACCTGGCCGACCTGGGCTCCGTACGGGAGTTCGCGGACGGCTACGCGCGGCGCCGGCCGGCCCTGGACCTGCTGGTGAACAACGCGGGCGTGATGGCCCTGCCGTACGGGCGGACCGCGGACGGCTTCGAGACCCAGTTCGGGGTCAACCACCTCGGCCACTTCGCCCTGACCGGCCTGCTCCTGCCGCGGCTGCTCGACGCGGCGCCCGGAGCCCGGATCGTGAACGTCTCCAGCGGCTTCCACGCCCTCGGCGACGTCGACCACGACGACCTCAACAGCGAGCACCGCTACCGGCGCTGGACCGCGTACGGCCGCTCCAAGACCGCCAACCTGCTCTTCACCCGCGAACTGGCCCGGCGCCTGGCGGCCGCGGGCTCCACCATCGTCGCCGCGAGCGCCCACCCCGGGTACGCCGCCACCAACCTGCAGGCGGGCGCCGCACGACAGGGCCCGGAGGACGGGGGCGCCCGCCGGGCCCTGGCCCGGCTGATGGAACTCGGCAACGCCGTCATCGCCCAGCCCGCGGCGGCGGGGGCGCTGCCGACGCTGTACGCGGCCACCGCGCCGGGGGTCCGGCCCGACGACTTCTTCGGGCCGCGGCTGGGCTGGCGCGGGGCGCCGGTCCCCTCCTGGCGGGCGAAGTGGACCCTGGACGACGAGTCCGCGCGGCGGCTGTGGACCGCATCCGAGAAGCTCACGTCCGTGGCGTACGAGTCCCTCGCCCGCGGCTGAGCGCGGCGGGCCGTGGCGTGCGCCCGGGCGGCCGCCTCAGGCGGCGTGTTCGACCTCGTCCGGTCCGGCCCAGTCGAACGGGATGTACTTGCTGGACTGCCCGGGCCGGCTCCACTCGAACCCGAAGGCGTCGGCGCGGTTGGCCGTCGCCCGGCCCCAGGTCACGACCTGCCCCGGCCCCGTCTCACAGCCCGGCATGTTCGTCGACTGGACCCGCGCGCCCTCGGGGGTGGTGGGTCCGGTGAGCGCCTCGCCGCGGGCCTCGACCCGGCCCGGGACGGACGCCCACCAGCCGCTGAGGTCCTCGGCGACCTCCATCTCGATGGGGGCGAAGTCCATGCCCCGCATCTCCGCGCCGAGCGTCTCCCCCAGCCGGGCGGGCCACCCGCCGGCCTTGCCGCTGAAGATCATCTGGAGTGCCTCGCGCTGGCCGTCGTCGGCGCGCTCGTCGAAGAAGACCGCGGCGTAGGCGTTGGAGTGCGCGGCCCACAAGTTGCCGACGAAGGAGCCGAGCATCAGCACGTTGAGGCCGTCCAGGGACGTGTCCCCGTACCGCCCCTCACGGATGTGCCAGGCCAGGACGCCGTCGCAGGCGCCGTACGTCGGCAGCTGCGCGAACGTGCAGGGACAGGGCACATGGCACCTGCACGTGTCGAACCAGTCGCCCACCGCGTGCCACTTCGGGACCGTCACCGTTTCCGCGGACATCTCGCCGCCTCCTCGTGCCTCCTCGCCGCCCCTGAGCACAGGTCTACAAGTCCCCACCTCAAATTCTCCCCCTCCGCCCGGCGGCGGGCCATACGGCCGCCCGCGCCGCACGTCACCGGAGGCGGGCCGCGGGAGCCGGGCAGGACGAGCCCCGCACCGCGCGCCGGGACGACGCCTGTGCTGTGCTGGAAGCGTGCGCCGCCTCGACCGCAGAGCCCTCTCGCCACCGCTGAGGCCGGCGAACCTCCTGCCTGCGCGGGAGCTCGCCGTCGCCTGGTCCCTGATGGTCGTGCTCGCGCTGCTCGCCTGGGTCCTGGTGCTGGGCCAGACCCGGGGCATGGGGGTCGAGCCGGGCACCATGGGCATGGGTCTGCCGCTGTTCCTGCTGCTGTGGGTGATCATGATGATCGCCATGATGTTCCCGTCCGTGGCGCCCGTGGCGGTCACCTGGGCCCGGTCCATCGGCCGCGGGTCGGCGGGCGCGGCCCGCGCGGCGCGGCTGACCGAGTTCGTCGGCGGCTACCTGCTGGCCTGGACGGCGTTCGGGCTGCTCACGTACGGGATCCTCGTGCTGACCGGCAGCGCGGTGGAGGAGCATCCCGACACCGGTCGCTGGATCGGCGCCGGGGCGTTCCTGCTGGCCGGGCTGCAGCAGATCGGCCCGCTGAAGGACGTCTGCCTGCGGCACTGCCGCAGCCCCATGGCCCACCTCGTCCGGTACGCGGGCTTCCGCACCCGGGCCCGTGACCTGCGGGTCGGGCTCCACCACGGCCTGTACTGCGTCGGCTGCTGCTGGGGCCTGATGATCGTCCTGATCCCGCTGGGCGTCATGAACGTCCTGGCGATGGCCGCCCTCGCCGTGGTGATCTTCGTGGAGAAGCTGTGGCGGCTCGGCCCGGTGTTCTCCCTCGCGGTCGGCGCCGCCTTCCTGGCCCTCGCCGCACTGGCCCCGTTCCACCCCTGGCTCCTGCCGGGCCTGGAGACCCCGCCGGAGCCGATGCCGGAGCACATGGACATGCTGGGGGCGGGGCAGCGGCTCGGCGCCGGTGCGGTGCCGTGAGCTGCGCGGCCGCGCCGTGAGCCGTCCGCGAGTCCGACCGCCCCCGGGTTGCGCCGAGGCGCCCCCGGCGGGGACCGGGGCGGGGCGGGCCGGGCGGGGACACTCGGTGCCATGGACGACGACGATGCGGACAACCACCCAGCAGCCGCCGGCCATGCGTCATCCAAGGCGGTGCCGCGAGGCGCCGGCCTCGCCGGTCCCGGCGGACCGGACCGCCGACGGGTGAAGGGACAGGCGGGCAGGGGCGGACGGCGGTGCCGGGTCGCGGCGTGGGGGCCGCGGGCGGGAGGGTCAGTGGGGGGCCGGGGCCGGCGCCTGGGCCGGGGGTGGCGCGGCCTGTCGGCGGCCCGGGTTCGCCGGGCCCGTGGTGGCCCGCTCGTACAGCGCGCGGACGCCGTCGCCGAACCGGCTGCTGTACGAGGTCTTCTCGTCCCCGCCTCCGTCCCGGCCGCCGATCACCCCGATCAGGGTGTGCCCGTCGGTCAGCATCGGACCGCCGCTCGTGCCGTTGGGTACGTCCGCGCAATCCAGCCGCAGCTGCGTGGGCCCCTCGGGGCGGGCGGTGTTGAAGCACTCCAGCGGCTGCTCGGCGGTGTTCGGGTAGCCCACGAGCCGTGCCGGTGCGGGCAGTTCGGCATCGAACCGGAGCGTCTCCGCCCCCGTGACGTCCTCCAGCTCCTCGCCCGGCCGCCCCGGCCGCCGCAGCCGCAGGAAGGCCACGTCGTAATCCGGGTCCTGGTCCTCGGTCCAGCGCGGGTCGACGTCGATCCGGGTGGGCACCCACACCCCGTACGGGGCCTGCCCGTCCCGGTAGCCGGGCACGAAGGCGAGGTTGGTGCGGAAGCCGAGGGCGGCCCGGTACACGCAGTGTGCGGCGGTGGCGACCAGGTCGCCGGCCGGGGAGTGGACCACGACGCCCGAGCAGTGGTGGTCGGGGTCCCCGTCGTTGCCGGGGGAGAACAGCGCCCCGACCGTGGGCTCGCCGACGGCGGGCCGCGCCACCAGCGGGTCGGAGGGCCGCCAGCCGCCGGACCGCCAGTTCGTGGCGCGTCGCGGGGCGGCCTGCCGCGCCCGCAGCCCTGGATCGGCCTCGGTCTCCCGTACGATCCCGTCCAGGACGGCCGAGGCCGTGCGGTCGGCGGTCTCCGGGTCCTGGAGGTATGTTCCGCGGCCCCGGTCGCCCGCCGCCGAGTTCGCCACGATGCCGCGCAGCTGCCACGCGTACGCGGCGACGCCCGCCAGCACCGCGCAGCACGCGACGATGAGCAGCCGGCGGCCGATACCCCGCCGACTGCGCCCTGTGGTGCTCATGTGACTGTGACTCCTGCCCGGCTACCTGCCCCGATTCCCGATTCCGCCTCCTGTTCGACGGGGGCGGCCGCAGCGGGAGTTCCGCATCGGCGTGTGGCCGTCCTCACAACCGCCCGGCCGGCCCTCGGCCGGCTCCCGGCCAACTCCCCTTCGGGCTGCCGTACCCGGGCGGCCCGGCGGTCGACCGGGCCGCCCGTGGCGGGAACCTGAGGGCGGTGGCGTTCCCGCGTCCGCCGACCGGCGGCGCGGGGCCGGCGCAGGCAGGACCCGTACCCACACCCGGCCGCGGACCCGTACGCCCACCCGGCCGCGGACGGAGGCCGTCGCCGACGTGCCGACCCGCAAGGCGGTCCCGTCGGCGCCGCGCCCCTGCGGTACGCGTCTCTCCACCCGCTACCGGGCGGCCGAACGACAGGCTCCACCGTTTCCGCAGCCGAACGCGGTCGTTGACCACCCCGGACGGCGGCGCGGGGCCCCGTCCTCCCGCGAAGGGGGCGCAGGACATGGACAGGACCGCCGGTACGGCCAAGTCGGTGCCGATCACCCCGGAGGTGTACGCGTACCTGCTCGCCCAGACCGACCCGCCGACGCCCGTCCAGCAGCAGCTGGCCGCCCGCACGCGCGAGCTCGGCGACGTGGCCGTCATGCAGGTCCCGCACGAGCAGGCGTGCCTCCTCACCCTCCTCGCCCGGATCACCGGCGCCCGCCGCATCGTCGAGGTCGGCACCTTCACCGGCTACTCCACCCTCGCCCTCGCCGAGGGCCTGGCCCCCGGCGGGCGCGTGGTGACCTGCGACATCTCGGAGGAGTGGACGGCGATCGCCCGGGAGGCCTGGCAGGCGGCCGGCGTCGCCGACCGCATCGACCTGCGGCTCGCGCCGGCCGCCGACACGCTCGGCGCCCTGCCGTACGAGGCGGAGATCGACCTGGCCTTCCTGGACGCCGACAAGGGCGGCTACCGCACCTACTGGGACGAGCTCGTGCCCCGGATGCGGCCGGGCGGGCTGCTCCTCGCCGACAACGTCCTCTACGGCGGCGACGCGGCCCGCCCCGATGCCACCGGAAACGCCCTGGCGATCCGGGAGTTCAACGCGCACGTGCGCGCCGACGCCCGGGTCGAGTCCGTCCTCCTGCCCATCGCGGACGGCCTCACCCTCGCCCGCAAACGCTGAACCGGGCCGACTGGCCGGCCACAAGGCATCCTTGGTCGCAACAGCAACAACCGCCCAAGGAGCCCCAGTTGACCGAACAATTGCCGCACTCGCCGGAACACCGCCGCCACATCACCTTCGACCGCCTGCACAACTTCCGCGATCTGGGCGGCTACCGCGGCGCCGACGGCCGTACAGTCGCTTGGGGCGCGCTCTACCGCGCCGACTCGCTGGGCAAGCTCGGGGGTGAGGAGGCGGGCCCCGACTGGGACCGCTTCCTCACCCTGGGCATACGTACGGTCATCGACCTGCGCTACCCGTGGGAGATCGAGGCCAAGGGCCGGATCCCCGAGCCCGGCCGCTTCACGTACGCCAACCTCAGCATCGAGCACCGGCCGTACGACCAGGCCGCCATCGACCCCGCCGTCGACCCCTGGCGATACCTGGCCGACCGGTTCGCGGAGGTCGCGGAGGACGGGGTCGAGGAGATCCGGCAGGTGATCGAGCTGATCGCCACCGGGCCGGGGCCGGCGGTGTTCCACTGCACCTCGGGCAAGGACCGCACCGGTCTCATCGCCGCCCTCGTCCTGACCCTCCTCGGGGTGTCCGAGGAGGACATCCTGGCCGACTTCGCCCTGACCGAGCTGGCCACCGAGCGGCTCCTGGCCGACTGGCGCGCCGCCAACCCGGACCGCACCATGCGCTGGCCGTCGTACGGGCGTGCACCCGCGGTCGTCCTGTCCCTGGTCCTCGCCGACCTGTCGGCGCGGTACGGCTCGACGGCCGGCTACCTCGCCGACCGCGTGGGCATCACACCCTCGACCCGGAACCACCTGAAGTCCCGCTATCTGACCTGACGGCGAGCCAATCCTCCTTATTTCATTGCCAGTTGAGCCTGAGATCACAACAATGCGCATGGCAATCGACAGTCGGCCTCTCGTCGGCGCCGCGCTGTCGCTGCTCCTGTTGGGGGCGGCGGCAGCCCCGGCCACGGTCTCCGCACACCGGGACCGCACGGACACGGCCGTCGCCGTGCCCTGACGGGCCGGGCCCGCCCCGGAGATGCGGGGCAGAACGCCACCACACCCCGAAGGGAGCGACCAGCACATGACCAGGCCTGAGAGTGCGGGCTACGACTACGACGTCGTCATCAGCGGAGCCGGCCTCGCCGGCAGCGCCGCGGCGATCCTGCTCGCTCGACGCGGTGTCCGCGTCGCGCTGCTGGAACGCCGCTCGGACCCCGAGGCGTACAAAGTGCTGTGCACCCACTCCCTCACGGCCAACGCCTACCCGGTGCTGGACGAACTCGGCCTCGTCCCCGCTCTCGAGAAGGCGGGAGCCGTCCGCAACGAGGCCCGCTGGTACACCCGCTGGGGATGGATCGAGCCGAGGGCCGCGCCGACGGGCCCCGGGCTGCCGTACGCGTACAACATTCGGCGCAGCACCCTCGACCCGTTGATCAGGTCCCGTGCGGCGCAGACCCCTGGCGTCGATCTGCTCCTCGGCCGTCATGTGACCGGGCTGGTCCGGGAAGCCGGGCGAACCTCGGGGGTGCGCGCGTCGACCCCGCAGGGTGAGCACGAGATCCGGGCCCGCCTGGTGGTCGGCGCCGATGGCAAGGACTCGGCCGTGGCGAAGTGCGCCGGGGTTCCTGCCCGGCTGTACGAGAACGCGCGGTTCAGCTATCTCGCCCACTTCCGCAACCTTCCGCTGCACGGCGGGATCGGTCACACCTGGTTCCTCGAGCCCGACATGGCGTACGCGCTTCCGAACGACGACGGGGTGACGGTCATCGCGGTGCTCCCGGACAAGAAGCGGCTGCCGGCTTTTCGGGAGGACCTGGAGGGCAGCTTCCTCGAGTTCGTACGCGCCCTCCCCGAGGCGCCGCCCATCGACTCCGCCGAACGCATCACGAAGATCATCGGCATGGTCAACTACCCGCTGATCAGCCGCGAGCCGACCGCACCGGGCGTCGCGCTCATCGGCGACGCCGCCCTGACCTGCGATCCCCTGTGGGGAGTGGGATGCGGGTGGGCCCTGGAGTCCGCGCAGTGGCTGGCCGAGGCAGTCGCCTCGGCCGCAACCGGTCGGGGCGACCTCGACAGCCCGCTTGCGGCGTACGCACGCAGACACCGGCGCCGGCTGCGAGGCCACCAGTACCTGGCCGCCGACTTCGCCAAGGCCCGCCCGTTCAATCCCTTGGAGCGGCTGATGTTCTCGGCGGCAGCGCGCGATGAGTCGGTGGCCCGGCACATGCATCTTTTCGCATCCCGCCTGATCGGTCCGCTGCGATTTTTGAACCCCGTGGCGCTGGCCAAGGCTTCGGCCGTCAATGTCAGGCACCGCGGGGCGGCTGCGCCAACCGCACGTTGAGCTGCGCCGCTGTGCGGTGCGGAAGGCCGCTCAGGCGCGGCCCGAGTACGGCTCGATACGGTCCGGCGTGGGAAGTTCACCCCCTCTCCCCGGCGTGTACGGGCAGGTCGGCCAGGCGCCATTCGAGCATGCCGTCGTTGAGCCGGATCGCCCGGCGTCCGTGCTCGGCCAGCAGTCGTGCGGCGTCGTAGGCGAGTGCGCAGTACTCGCCGCGGCAGTAGACGACGACCTCGGTCTCCTCGGGCAGCTCGCCGATCCGGTCGGACAGGTCGGCGACGGGGATGCA
This sequence comes from Streptomyces sp. NPDC043854, assembly GCF_056436005.1. Lineage (NCBI taxonomy): Bacteria > Bacillati > Actinomycetota > Actinomycetes > Kitasatosporales > Streptomycetaceae > Streptomyces > Streptomyces sp. NPDC043854. The sequence continues at coordinate 82,366 of NZ_JBWKDK010000006.1, read as the reverse complement.
GATCGCGCCGGGGATGTGTCCGGCCAGGTACTCCTCCTCCGGTCGTACGTCGAGCACCACCACGTTGCCGGCGGCGACCCGGTCCAGCAGCTCTTCATGGCCGACCTCGGCGGCTCCGTCCTCACCCAGATAGGCGTCCCGGGCCGCGGGGACGGCGGTCTGGTGGCGGTCGGCGACCTTGCGCAGCAGCGCGAACAGCCGGGCGACGTCGTCACCGGCGAGCCGGTAGTGGATCCGGACGCCCTCGCGGCGGGTGGAGACGAAACCGGCCTGCTTGAGCGTCTGCAGATGGGCGGACGCGGTCGTCAGGTTCAGCCCGGCGGCCTTCGCGAGCGCATCCACCGTGCGCTCGCCCTGGGCGAGCAGATCGAGCAGCTCCAGCCGCTTTCCGCTGGCCAGCGCCTTGCCGCTGGCCGCGAACGCGTCGTACAGGGCAGCCTTGGCGCCGCTCGTGGTGGCATCCCGCATTGCTTCCTCCAAATATCTATGGATTACTGTAACTGGCGCCCGGAAATCCGGCTCCCGCCTGTCGCACCCCTTGGAGGGACAGCACGATGGGTTTCGCCGACGATCACCTGATCCCGCTGGCCGACACGGGACTGGGCAACAGCGCCTACGTCGTCGACCTCGGCGACGGCCGGGCCATGGCCGTCGACGCCGGCCGTGACCTGCGCAGCCTGCACGCCGCCACGCGGCGGCGCGGCCTGACCGTGGCGTACGCGGCCGACACCCACCTGCACGCCGACTTCCTGTCCGGCGCCGTCCAGCTCGGCCACGACCACGGGGCGACCGTGCTGGCTTCCGCCGCCGGTCACCGCGCCTTCGACCACCAGGGCCTCGCCGACGGCGACGAGGTCGACCTCGGCGGGCTGACCCTGCGGGCGCTGGCCACGCCGGGACACACCGACGAGCACCTTCCCTTCCTGCGCTCGTGAGGACCACCCCCGCATCCACCGCGGCGGACGGCGCATCCGGCGGACCGCCCGTACGTCTGGGCCTGCGGGAGAACCGGCTCCAGTTCACCCTGCTGGTGATCGTCAACGTCTGCGTGGGTGGCCTGGTGGGCCTGGAACGCACCACCGTGCCGCTCATCGGCTCCGAGACATTCGGCCTGACCAGCGACCTGGCGGTCTTCTCGTTCATCATCGCCTTCGGCGTCACCAAGGCACTCACCAACCTCGCCGCCGGCGCGCTCACCGCCCGCTTCCGCCGCAAGCAGCTCCTCGTCGCCGGCTGGCTCGTCGGCATACCGGTCCCCTTCGCGCTCGCGTGGGCGCCGTCCTGGGGGTGGATCGTCGCGGCCAACGTGCTGCTCGGCCTCAACCAGGGCCTCACCTGGTCGATGACCGTCAACATGAAGATCGACCTCGTCGGCCCCGCGCGCCGCGGCCTGGCCACCGGACTCAACGAGGCCGCCGGCTACACCGCGGTCGGCGTCACCGCCCTCCTCACCGGCTACCTCGCCACCACCTACGGCCTGCGCCCCGTCCCCGAGCTCATCGGAGTCGTCTTCGTCGTCGCCGGCCTCGCCCTGGCCCTCGTCGTACGGGACACCGCTGCCCACGTCGCCCTCGAACTCGCCCAGCATCCCGAGCCGCTGCCCACCGGTGAGGACACCGGCCTGAGGACGATCTTCGCCCGCACCTCCTGGCGCGACCGCTCATTGCGCGGTGCCAGCCAGGCCGGTCTGATCAACAACCTCAACGACGGACTGGCCTGGGGTGTCTTCCCGCTCCTGTTCACCGACCACGGCCTGGGCCTCGCCGCCGTCGGCCTGATCAAGGGCCTGTACCCCATCCTCTGGGGCGTCGGGCAAATCCCGACCGGCCACCTCGCCGACCGCATCGGCCGCAAACCCCTGATCGTGACCGGGATGCTCGTCCAGGCCACCGGATTCGTCCTGGTCCTGGCGCTCCTGGACCGGCCGCTGCTCGCAGGCGTCCTCTCCGCGGTCGCCCTCGGCATCGGCACGGCCATGGTCTATCCGGCCCTCATCGCCTCGGTCTCCGACCACGCCCACCCCGCCTGGCGCGCCAATGCCCTGGGCACCTACCGGTTCTGGCGCGACATCGGCTACGCCGCTGGAGCCCTCGTCGCCGGCGTCCTCGCCGACACCCTCGGCCTCAACGCCACCGTCATCGCCGCCGCCGCCCTCACCGCTGCCTCCGGCCTCCTCGCCGCCCACTGGATCACCGAACAGGCGAGGGCATGACGACTGCGACTGCCGGGTGTGACGGCGCGCGGGTCAGGGTTCCGGCTCTGCCGCGGGCCGGGTGGCCCTGACGACGATGGAGACGGCCACGCTCCCTCATGAGGCGGATCACGGCCGGGGTGAACAGAGGATAGAGGGCGCAGTCGTCGACGCTCATCGCCTCTCGGTGCACCACCTAGACCTGCTGGAAGCCGGCCTTCTCCAGTTTCCGTACGAAAGCGTCCTCCGCGAGTGCGCCGGCGACGCAGCCCGCCCAGGCGGCCGGCTGCGTGAGGATCTCCGGTGGGAGGTCGTCCTGCCCGACGGTCAGGTCCGACACGCACAGCCGTCCGCCCGGTCGCAGTACGCGGGCGCATTCGGCCATCACCCGGGCCTTCCTCGGGGAGAGGTTGACGACGCCGTTGGAGATGATCAGGTCGACCGCGGCGTCGGGCAGGGGAATGTCTTCCATTTCGCCCTCCAGCAGGTCGACGTTGGCGAGACCGGCCTCGGACACCGCGTTCGCGGTGCGCGCGAGCATCTCGGGGAGGAAGTCGAGCGCGATCACCCGGCCGGAGGGGCCGGTGCGGCGGGCGGCGAGGATCGTGTCGATGCCGCCGCCGCACCCGATGTCGAGGATGCGCTCGCCGGGCCGGACCTCGGCGAAGCGGAGATGATTGGCCACGCCGAGCGAGCGGTCGACAGCGGACCGCGGCACCTCTGCCAGCTCCTCGGCGCTGTACAGCCGGCGGGCCACGACGGCAGTGGTCGCGGGAACGTTCCGGTACGCGGCGCGGACCAGCTCCTTCACCTCGGCACCGTGCATCAGGTCCCTCGTCTCCCTCGTCATGGCTCCAACTCCTCGAGGGTTCGGTTCAGGCGCCGCAGGACGTCATCAGGGATCTCCTCGCGGCCGGGCGCGGCCAGGAACCGCCGGAGTTCCCCGGCGAACTCCAGCTCCCCGCAGCAGCGTCGGCAGCCGGCCAGGTGCTCCTCCAGCGCGGCCCGGTCCGCCGCGCCGAGCGCGGCGTCGAGGTACTCCCAGAGCCGCTTGGTGGCCTCGGCACAGGTGATCAATGCGATGCACCCTCCTTCAGCAGCCCGTTGTCCTCCGCGTAGTCCCACAACTGCTTCTCGAACAGCTTGCGTCCGCGGTGCAGGCGGGCCAGCACGGTCCCGAGCGGCGCGTCCAGCATGGCCGCGACCTCCCGGGCGAGAAATCCCTCCACTCCCTATTTCTCCTGCGGGCAATAATGCGGGCCCACGCGTCGTCCTCCTCATCGAAGGCACTGGCTCTCCCGGAGGAAGGCGAAGGCCATGACCGCGGTGAACACCCTGGAGCTGGACGCGAAGGTCCAGGCCCTGTACCGCCTGGTGGCCCAGGAGCCACGCGGCTCCTACCACTTCGAGACGGGCCGTGCGCTGGCCCGTCGCCTGGGCTATCCCGCCGATCTGCTCGACCGGGTCCCGGCGGGAGCCGTCGATTCCTTCGCCGGGGTCGGTTACTTCCTCGACCTGGCCGGGCTCGGCGAGGGCGAGCACGTCATCGACCTGGGCAGCGGTTCGGGAACGGACTCGTTCTGCGCCGCCCGGCAGGTCGCAGGCTCAGGACGGGTCGTGGGCGTCGACTTCACGCCCGCACAGCTGGACAAGGCCCGGAGGCTCGCCGAGGCCGGCGGCTTCGATCGTGTCGAGTTCCGCGAGGGCCGCATCGAGTCGCTGCCGGCAGAAGGCGCGAGCTTCGACTGTGTGATCTCCAACGGCGTCATCAACCTCTCGGCCGACAAGGAGCGGGTCTTCGCGGAAGCCGCACGTCCTGCGTCCCGGGGGCCGACTGGCACTCGCCGACATCGTCACGGAACAGCCGTTGGCCCGGTCCATCGTCTGCGACGCCGGTCTGTGGGCGTTGTGCATCGGCGGCGCCGCCCACGAGGCCACCTACCGGCAGGCCATCGGGGCCGCCGGACTGCACATCGAGGAACTCCGCGGCAACGACTACAAGTTCCTCTCCGGACAAGCCCGCCGGGCCGGCGCCCGGTACGGCGTGAAGAGCATCTCCCTGCTCGCGGTCAAGGCGAACCGCTGAGCCCTCGGCCCTTCCCGCGGCCCGCAAGGCCGCAGCGTGCCAGGAGGCGCGTCATGACAACCGAACAATCAGAGGAAGATTGACAATTGGCTCGCGGGTAACCCTGGACCCAACTCGTCACGCTCACTCCTCCTGACGACGAACGACGTCGTGGGAAGGTCGTGGGACCGGGGCGACACCGCCGCGCGTGACGTGACCAATGTATGGGTCGTTCTGAGACCCAACCCGGGGAGCCACCCGCCGTTCGTCGTTCTCACTTCCATGCCCACCGACAAGACCCAGCACCCGTAGTGCGCACTTGGAGAACTGAGGTAAGGCCCGTGACTCAGATTGACGCCACCTCCTGGAGCCGTTCCCTGCGGGCCCTATTCGGGGAGGGCATGTTCGCGGCCGTGGGGGCGCGGCGGCGCGATGACTGGCGTCTGGACGCCCTCGACGTCATGCAGCTGCGGACGGACGATCCGCGTGGCTGGTCGAAGGTTGCCGCGGCGCCGGGAGGGGGCGATTACGGCACCGGCCCGGACAGCCCGTTCAGTGCTGTCACGCCAGGAGACTTCAGCACGGCCTTCCCTGTGTCCAGGAGGGGCGCCGAACAAATCCTGGTCACTCTCCAGGGTGAGTGGTTCCAAACAGAGGACATTCCGGATTTCGATGCGCGAGAGGCCGAGCTGACTTCGCGCGCGAGCACGATCCTGAAGAGATTCGGAGAAGACGCGCTGTTTTTTACCAATGCGGCGACGGCGCGAGAGAATCCCCATGCCGATATGTTCCGTCGCGAGGGTGCCTATGAGGGCTTCACCAGCCACGTAATGGATTGTGGTGTAATCGCTGTCTCCGCCACGGAAGTCGGCATCTTCTGGGGCTTCACCATCGACTGAGGATCTCCCGTGCGTACCCGTTCTGCCACCTATCCCGACCGCGCGACCGCACAGTGGTGTACCCAGCAGGTCGTCACGCGCAACGAGCAGGCCGTACATCGCTGGCTGGCCCAGGGCACGCGACCGAGGCTCACCATCGAGGCCGCTTGGCCGTCCCGTGAGGAGCCCGTCGGGCGCGTGCTGCTGCAGGCGATGATGCTCGCCGGTCGCGAGCCCGTCGATGTGCGGGCCGCGCGGGTGACGCTGAGGCGTGAAGCGTTGAGTCCGCACGGCTTTGTCGTGCACGCCACTTACCCGATCTACCTCTGAAGGTGCCGCAGTGCCCATGAAGCCGCTTGAGTTCGACCGCCGGTACGGCGAACTCAACGTCGTCGTCGCAGCCTTCGTCGGACAGGAACCCGACAGTCCGGAAGCAGGCACAGCGCCCCCGGCACTTCAGGCGTACCTCCGGCACACCTGGCACACCCGGCCCTGGGCGCTCTCCGTCGCCGAACAACAACTCCGGGAATACGCGCGGAATCCGCCGGGCCGCTTGCGGCTGCGCCTCGGCGAGTTCTATTCGGTACCCGACATCGGGCTGTCCGAGTCCCGGACTCAAAGCTGGCTGTCCGAGATGGCCGACCACATCAAGCGCAGCATCGAGTCCGGCGATGTGCCTCCGCCGGTCGCCCCCCAGACCCACTGGGAGTGGCACGCCCGCTTCGGGGAGCTGGGACAGTTCCTCGGCGGTTGGTTCTCGCAGGACATGACATGCCCGACGAGTTCGGCGACCACGATGCGGCGGTCCGCGACTACAGGGCAGCGGTTGATCCCCAGCTGACCGCCCGGCTGGTCGGCGAGATCCACGAACTGCTGGCTCTGGGGCTGGAGGAGCACGACTACGCCGTCGGCGTCGCTGAGCTCGGCATGGAGGTCGAGCCGCCGGCCCCGTTCTCGGTCGAAGCCTGGCTCCGGACGGTGGCGGAGCATCTCGGGGCGGCCAGGCCCGACTACGCGAACTGAACAGTTCCGTCCGGAGGGCTTTCCGGGCGAAGCTCTGCTGCGCGAGTCGGTCGTAGCCCGCCTCGGTGCTGATTGCGCGGAACACGCCGTCCGTGTCGCGGTGGACACCGCTGGGGTGCCAGTGGTCGGTGATCTGGCACAGCGTGGAGCCGAGCCAGTCGATGCATGTCATCGCCGTGAACGTGACGTTCACGGCGGGGGACAGGGCGCGAAAGGGCGGGCCGGTGCCGGCAAGACGACGGTGGGGTGGGAGGTTTCGGCGTTGCTGCGCGCCGCAGCGGTCTCCCATGCGGTCATCGAGGGTGACTTCATTGATCCGATATCGATCCGTCCTCATGACCACATCGACCAGCAAGATCGCGATCTGCAACTGGATTACTAGGCAGACAAGTTTGTGGACGTCCATTCTCCCCAGCCGCTCACCAGGGCACGTCACGCGCTCGATTTTTTTGACGGTACAGATGCAAATCCAATAGGCGGGCGATGCGGTTAGTTGCTTGGTCTAGAGCCAGTCCCGACGTTTGAAGATGAGGTACAAACTGATGCAAACTGCCGCCATAAGGGCAACTGCGAATGGGTATCCGAGCGCCCAGCGCAGCTCTGGCATGGCTGCGAAGTTCATGCCGTAGATGGTTCCCACCAACGTAGGTGCAAAGAGGATGGCGGCCCAGGAGGAGATTTTCTTGATCTCCTCGTTCTGTTCGAAGCCGGCTTCGGCCAGGGCTCGCATTTCGGCGTTCTGCTGCTGGGACACCAGAGTGGCGTTGACCGTCAGGATTTCGGTCAGGGCCTGGCGGAAGCCGTCGACGCGTTCGCTGGTGTGGGTGACGTGGTCGGCCACGTCGCGGAGGTAGCGCTGGAGCTCCTCCTCCGTGCCGTACTTCGCGAAGCCCGCCATCAGGCCGTGGAGCATGGCCACCAGAGGGCGGGTGGCGCGCTGGAACTCGACCATCTCGCGGGAGAGTTCGTAGATGCGGCGGGAGACCTCCGGGTCGCCGCGGAACACCTCGGTCTCGATCTCGTCCATGTCGTTCTGGACGCCCTCGACGACCGGGGCGTAGCCGTCGACCACCGCGTCGAGGATCGCGTACAGGGCGGCCTCCGGGCCGAGGGAGAGGAGCTCGGGGGTCTCCTCCATGCGGCGGCGTACCGCCGAGAGGTCGGGGGCGGCGCCGTGGCGGACCGTGATCAGGAAGTCCGGGCCCACGAAGATGTGGAGTTCGCCGAACTCGACCTCCTCCGGGGCGTCCAGGTAGCGGGCGGCGCGCAGGACGACGAAGAGGGTCTCGCCGTAGCGCTCCAGCTTGGGGCGCTGGTGGGCCTCCAGGGCGTCCTCTACGGCGAGTTCGTGGAGGTTGAACTCGTCGGCGAGGGAGAGGAGTTCGGCCTCGGTGGGGCGGTGCAGGCCGATCCAGGCCATGCGGCCCGGTTGCTCGCGCAGTCGGCGGAAGGTTTCTGCGAGGGTCTCGGGGGAGGCGACGCGCCTGCCGTCGCGGTACACCGCGGAGTCGATCACGCTGAGGTGGTTCTCGGGCGTCCCGGACGGTGGTGTGGCGGGCGGGGGCGCGGGGCGGCGCCACCCCGGTCGCTTCGCCGACGGCGGGGGGCGGCGGTCTGGGCGCTCCGACATCGCAGCTCGGCTCCCGGGAGTGGGTGGATGGACGGAAGGATGGATGGGCGGGCTCGTGGGGTTCGGGTTTCGCATTCTGTTGCGGACAGGAGGTGTCCGCGATGGGGGATAGCTTGCCGTCATGGCCTCCAGGACGACGCACCCCGTACTCGACACCCGTTCACTGAACCGTGCCACGCTCGCCCGCCAGCTACTCCTCAGCCGCGCCGACATGCCCGCGTTGGACGCCGTCGCGCACCTGCTCGGCCTCCAGGCGCAGAACGTGAAGCCGCCGTACTTCCAGCTCCACGCACGGCTCGCCGGATTCCGGCCCGCCGAGCTCGCCGGGCTGATGGAGTCCCGCCAGGTGGTCCGGATGGTCACCATGCGCTCCACCATCCACACCCACACCGCCCGGGACGCGCTCACCCTGCCGCCCCTCGTCCAGGCCCCCCGGGACCGGGAGCTGGGCACCTTCCGCAAGGGCCTCGCCGGGGTGGACCTCGAACGGCTCACCGAGCTCGCCCGAGCGTTCGTCGAGGCCGCGCCGCGCACCATGGGGGAGATCCGCGAGGAGCTGCTGAAGCACTGGCCCGACGCCGCGCCGCAGGCCCTGTCCGTCGCCGCGCGCTGCCGGCTGCCGCTCGTCCAGGTCACGCCGCGCGGGGTGTGGGGGCACAGCGGGCAGGTACGGCTCACCACCGTCGAGCGCTGGCTCGGCGCCGCCCCGCCCGCAGCACGGGCGCCCGAGAAGGGCCTGGACGAGCTCGTGGTGCGCTACCTCCGGGCCTTCGGGCCCGCCTCGGTCAAGGACATGCAGGTCTGGGCCGGGCTCACCCGTCTGCGGGAATCCTTCGAGCGGCTGCGGCCGCAGCTCGCCGCCTTCCGCGACGAGAGCGGCGTGGAGCTGTTCGACCTGCCCGACGCGCCCCGGCCCGAGGCGGACACCCCGGCCCCGCCCCGCTTCCTGCCCGAGTTCGACAACCTCCTGCTGTCCCACGCCGACCGCACCCGGGTGGTTCCCGCCGACCTCAAGGGCCGTACCTGGGCGGGCAATCAGGCGTACTGCACCCTTCTCCTCGACGGGTTCCTCGCCGGCCTGTGGCGGCTGGAGGAGGGCGGCCGGCTCACCGTCGAGCTCTTCGGCAAGGCCACCCGGCCGGAGAAGGACGCCGTCGCCGCCGAAGGGGAACGGATGCTCGCCGGCATGGCCGGGGCCGCGGGCGGGGCGGGTTCCGTCCGCTTCGGGTCAATCCACGGCTGACCCGGCTCTGGTGGGGCGCGCTGCCCTCACGGCACGATGCCCCTCATGACGCACAACACCGTCGAGAATGCAGGGGCGGGGGCCGGGAGCGGCACCGCCGCCGGGTTCCGTGCCGCGCGGGACTTCCTCCTCGCCCACCGCGAGGACTACGAGGGCGCCCGCGCCGGGTTCGGCTGGCCGCGGCCCGAGCGCTTCAACTGGGCCGAGGACTGGTTCGACCACCTCGCCCACGGCGACACCGTGGACACCGGCGCCGTCGACGCCCTCCGCATCTCCGAGGAGGACGGCACCAGCCACAGCCTCTCCTTCCGGGAGCTGTCCGAGCGCTCCTGCTCCGCCGCCAACTGGCTGCGCGAACAGGGGGTCGCGGCCGGCGACCGCGTCCTCGTCATGCTCGGCAACCAGCGCGAACTCTGGGAGGTCATGCTCGGGGCGATGCGGCTGCGCGCCGTCATCATCCCCGCCACCCCGCTGCTCGGCCCGGCCGACCTGCACGACCGCATCGAGCGCGGCCGCGTACGCCACGTCATCGTGCGCGCCGAGGACACCGGCAAGTTCGACGGGGTCCCGGGCAACTACACCAGGATCGCCGCCGGACCGAAGGGGCCCACCGGCTGGCGGCGCCTGGAGGACATGTACCGGGCCGACCCGGTCTTCACCCCGGACGGCGAGACCCTGGCCGGCGACCCGCTGATGCTGTACTTCACCTCCGGGACGACCGCCCGCCCCAAGCTCGTCGAGCACACGCACGCCTCGTACCCGATCGGGCACCTCTCCACCATGTACTGGCTCGGGCTCCAGCCCGGCGACGTGCACCTCAACATCGCCTCGCCCGGCTGGGCCAAGCACGCCTGGTCCAACCTCTTCGCCCCGTGGAACGCCGGCGCCACCGCCTTCGTGTACAACTACACCCGCTTCGACGCGGAGCGGCTGATGGCGGAGATGGACCGGCACGGCGTGACCACCTTCTGCGCCCCGCCCACCGTGTGGCGGATGCTGATCCAGTCCGACCTCGGGAAGCTGCGCAACCCGCCGCGCGAGGCGGTCGCCGCGGGCGAGCCCCTCAACCCCGAGGTCATCGAGAAGGTCCGCGCCGCGTGGGGCGTCACCATCCGCGACGGGTTCGGCCAGACCGAGACCACCCTCCAGATCGGCAACTTCCCCGGGGCGCCGGTGAAGCCCGGCTCGATGGGGCGGCCCGCGCCCGGCTACGAGATCGTCCTCCTCGACCCGGTCACCGGCAAGGTCTCCCCGGACGAGGGCGAGGTCTGCGTGGACCTCGGCCCGCGCCCGGCCGGGGTGATGGCCGGCTACCGCGACGACGAGGAGCGCACCGCCGAGGCGATGGCGGACGGGCTCTACCGCACGGGCGACATCGCCTCCCGCGACGCGGACGGATACCTCACCTACGTCGGGCGCTCCGACGACGTCTTCAAGGCCTCCGACTACAAGATCAGCCCGTTCGAGCTGGAGAGCGCGCTGCTGGAGCACGCGGCCGTGGCGGAGGCCGCCGTCGTACCGGCCCCGGACCCGCTGCGGCTGGCCGTGCCGAAGGCGTACGTCGCGCTCGCCGCCGGCTGGGAGCCCGGTCCGGAGACGGCGCGGGCGCTGTTCGCGCACTCCCGCGCGGTGCTCTCCCCGTACAAGCGGATCCGGCGCATCGAGTTCGCGGAGCTCCCGAAGACCGTCTCCGGCAAGATCCGCCGGGTGGAGCTGCGGGAGCTCACCGCGGCGGGCTCGGGAGCGGAGTATGACGAGGCCGACCTGGGCTGACGCCGCGGTCGGTGCGGCGCCGGGCGGGCTGACCCCACGGTCAGCCCGCCCGGCGTACCTTTCAGCTGCCTCCCCGTGTGCGCCCCGGTGCGTCCGTGCGTCCGTGTGTCCGTGTGTCCGTGCGCGTACGTACGTACGGCTACGCGGGCAGGTGCGCCTCGATCGCCGCGATGACCTCGGCGGACTCGGGCTCGACACGCGGACGGAACCGGGCGACGACCTCGCCGGCGGGGGAGATCAGGAACTTCTCGAAGTTCCACTGGATGTCGCCCGCCTCGCCGTCGGCGTCCGGGGTCTTCACCAGCTCCTGGTACAGCGGGTGCCGGTTCTCACCGTTGACCTCGGACTTCTCCAGCATCGGGAAGGTCACGCCGAAGCCGGCCGCGCAGAACGTCTGGATGTCTTCGGCGGTGCCGGGCTCCTGCTCGCCGAACTGGTTGCAGGGCACGCCGATGACGGTGAAGCCCCGCTCCCCGTACGCGAACTGGAGGCGGGCCAGTCCGGAGTACTGCGGGGTGAGCCCGCACTGCGAGGCGGTGTTCACCAGCAGGATCGCCTTGCCCTTGTGGGCCCCGAGGGTGGTGGGCTCGTCGGACAGGGTGGTCAGCGGGATGTCGTACAGGCTCATCGGGCTCTCCTCGGCAGGGCGGGGCAGGGCGGGGCAGGACGGGTCGCGGCCGGCGGATATCGCGTCCGAGCCTACGTCCTGGCCGGAGGGGGCCGAGGTCAGGCCCCCGCGGCGACGAGTGCGTCCGCGGGGTCGTTGAGCGGCTGGGGCATGCCCGTGAGGTCCATGACGAACAGCGGTATCCGCAGCTCGTCGGCGCGGGAGCGGGCCTCCTGCGTGTACCCGGCGAGCGCGAAGTAGACGCTGGTCGCCGAACTCGTCAGCCCGTGCAGCCAGACGCACTCCACGGCCCGCAGCCCGGCCGGCGCGGTGGTCGGGTCCACCTGGGCGACGAGGCCGGGAGCCCGCAGGTCCACCGCTGCCGAGGGGATCGGCCGGCCGTCGGGCTGGCGGACGTCCCGGAAGCCGAGCCAGCGCAGGTAGAGCGCGGCGGTGGCCACCGCGTCCCGGGCGGTGCGGATGGTCATCGGGCGGAACGGCGGCCGCGGCACCGGCGGAACTCCGTGCCGCTGCGGGCGGTACGGGCCCGCCGGGCCGGCGGGCCGCCGCGGATCGGCGGCGGACGGGGAGCCGGCAGCAAGCGGGGAACCGGGCGCATGCGGAGGGCCGGGCGCAGGCGGAGGGCCGGGCGCGGCCCTGGGGGCCTCGGCCGGGATGTTCGCCGCCGCCCGGAAGTCCGCCGCGGGAACGTCCGCCGACCGGAAGCCCTCGGCCCGGAAGCCGCCGGCCCGCGGATCCGCCGCATCCGGGGCATCCGCGGGCCCCAAGGGCCCTACCCTCCCCACCGGCCCCTCCTGCCCCACCGGCCGCACCTTCTCCACCGGCTCCACGGGGTGCACCGGAACCCGTACCACCGTCCCGCACGAGCCGCAGCCCACCTCGGGCTGCGGCCACTCGCTCACCAGCCCGCAGGTCCCGCACCGCGCCGCCACCCACGAGTCCGACCAGGTCCGGTGCGTCAGGGGCACGGGCGGCGCCGTCAGGTCCAGCGGCAGGGCGGCCGGGGTCCCGCAGGCGCAGGGGAAGACCGGGGCGGCGTAACTGCTCTCGCGCAGGCATACCGGGCAGCGCACCGGCACCGCTTCCGTCATGGACCCCGACCCCCTCCGTCGCTGTGCGTGGATCCATGCTCCACCACCCGCGACCGCCGCCGCGAGGGCGTCGGCGATTTTCCGCCCGGTCGGGGTCCGTTTGTGCAACCCGCCCCCTCGGGGCGGGGCTTTTGGTGGGTTCCGGGGTGCCGCACCGCCTTGACGTGTGAGGAGCCGCCACTTAGCTTGTTTCGCATAACAGAATATGACTTCCGCATTGCGGAAAAAGTCTGACCGCCGGACCGCCAGGAGTACTCGATGCCCCGTATGACAGCCGCAGCCGCCGCCGTGGAGATCCTCAAGCGCGAGGGTGTCGCGCAAGCGTTCGGCGTGCCCGGCGCTGCGATCAACCCGTTCTACCGGGAGCTCAAGAACGTGGGCGGCATCAACCACACCCTCGCCCGCCACGTCGAGGGCGCCTCGCACATGGCCGAGGGGTACACGCGGGCGAAGGCGGGCAACATCGGTGTCTGCATCGGTACCTCCGGCCCCGCCGGCACCGACATGATCACCGGCCTGTACTCCGCGATCGCGGACTCGATCCCGATCCTCTGCATCACCGGCCAGGCCCCGGTCTCGAAGCTCCACAAGGAGGACTTCCAGGCCGTCGACATCGCGGCGATCGCGAAGCCCGTCACCAAGGCCGCGACCACCGTCCTCGAGGCCGCGCAGGTCCCCGGCGTCTTCCAGCAGGCGTTCCACCTGATGCGCTCGGGCCGCCCCGGCCCGGTCCTGATCGACCTTCCGATCGACGTCCAGCTGACCGAGATCGACTTCGACCCCGAGACCTACGAGCCGCTGCCGGTCTACAAGCCGTCCGCGACCCGCGCCCAGATCGAGAAGGCGATCCGGTTCCTGCTCGAGTCCGAGCGCCCGCTGATCGTCGCCGGCGGCGGCATCATCAACGCCGACGCCTCCGACCTGCTGGTCGAGTTCGCCGAGCTGACGGGCGTTCCGGTCATCTCCACCCTGATGGGCTGGGGCACCATCCCGGACGACCACGAGCTGGCCGCCGGCATGGTCGGCGTCCAGACCGCCCACCGGTACGGCAACGCGACGTTCCTCGAGTCGGACTTCGTCCTGGGCATCGGCAACCGCTGGGCCAACCGCCACACCGGCTACAACATGGACGCCTACACCAAGGGCCGCACGTTCGTCCATGTCGACATCGAGCCGACCCAGATCGGCAAGATTTTCGCCCCGGACTACGGCATCGCCTCCGACGCCAAGGCCGCGCTGGAGCTGTTCATCGAGGTCGCCAAGGAGCTGAAGGCTTCAGGTGGGCTGCCGGACTTCTCCGCCTGGGCCGCCTCCGCGCAGGAGCGCAAGGCCACCCTCCAGCGGCGTACGCACTTCGAGAACATCCCGATGAAGCCGCAGCGCGTCTACGAGGAGATGAACAAGGCCTTCGGCCCGGAGACCCGCTACGTCACCACCATCGGCCTCTCCCAGATCGCCGCCGCGCAGTTCCTGCACGTCTACAAGCCGCGCCACTGGATCAACTGCGGCCAGGCCGGCCCGCTCGGCTGGACCATCCCGGCCGCCATCGGTGCCGCCACCGCGGACCCGGAGACCCCGATCGTCGCCCTCTCCGGCGACTACGACTTCCAGTTCATGATCGAGGAGCTGGCGGTCGCCGCCCAGCACAAGGTCCCCTACGTCCACGTCCTCGTGAACAACGCCTACCTGGGGCTGATCCGTCAGGCGCAGGGCAACCTGGGCATCAACTTCGAGGTCAACCTCGAGTTCGAGAACATCAACGCCCCGGAGCTCGGCGGCTACGGCGTCGACCACGTCAAGGTCGCCGAGGGCCTGGGCGTCAAGGCCATCCGCGTCACCGACCCGGAGGAGCTGGGTGCGGCCTTCGAGCAGGCCAAGAAGCTGGCCGTCGAGCACCGGGTCCCGGTCGTCGTCGAGGCGATCCTGGAGCGCATCACGAACATCGCGATGAGCAAGACCGTCGACATGAGCGACGTCACCGAGTTCGAGGAGCTGGCCACCGAGCCCGGCCACGCCCCGACCGCGATCAAGGCCCTGAAGGTCTGATCAGCCTCCCTGACCGGAAGGTCGGGCAGGAACAGCACCCGAACGGCCCCCGCCCCTCCGCAAGGAGGAACGGGGGCCTTCGTGCGTCCGTACGCGCGTATGCCGTACGAGGCGCGGGGGGCCTACGCGGCGGGGGCCGAGCTCCGCGTCGACCGCGCCGGACAGCAGCTCGCGGGCCCGCTCCAGGCCCAGCGAACCGCTCAGCCGGCGCTCGCTGAGCCCCTCCACGAGCGCGGTCAGCCGCTCGGCGGCGTCGAGCGGCTCGACCCGCAGATCGGCCAGGCCGGCCGCCTGGGCGTCCGCGACGAGCTCGGCCGTGTCCCGGACCCACCCGCGGGTCGACTCGACGAGCTTCGCGCGCAGACCGGGGCCGGCCGGCGAGGATCCGCCGGGGCAGCCGGGCCCTCGCCGGCCTCCTCCCGCAGGACCCCGATCACCTGGGCGAGGCGCTCCACCGCGGCCTCCGCCCTCGCCCTGATGTCGCCCGCGGCCCGGCGGTGCTGCTCGTCGAGGCCCTGAGCGAGCTTGAGCGCTCCGGCCGACAGGCCGGCCCGCCGGCGGGAGCCGGGCCGGTACGGCGCACAACGCCACCGCACCCGCCGCGACGGTCGCGCCGAGGGCGAGCGCCGCCCGGGTCGGCTGCCGCGCGAGCCGCCCCGCCTGGAAGGCGGCCACCGCGGCGGGCACGGCCCACCACAGGCTCAGCACGGACAGCGCGGCCGACAGCAGCGCAGCCGCGGAGAGAACGCCTTCCGCGTCAAAGCCGCGGCGCGGCGCGGACTGTGAGGTCCCGGACCCGTCGTCGATCAGTTCGGTGTACGCGGAGTCGACGGTACGGATCCCTCGGACCGTCCGGCACTGCCGAAAGTCACGTACGCCCTGCGCGGACGCCGTGCCGAGAAGAAACTTCGGCCTGCGGCGAATCCTCTGCGGACCTCCCCGTCTCTTATCTGCGTACCGGCCGAACGCGCCGGCAGAACCGGGAGGAAACGCCAATGATGGTCACCGGCCTCATCGTGATCGGAGCCCTGCTCGTGGGCGCATGCAGCTGGCACCTGATGCGGCGCTACCAGAGCCGAAGCTGACCGGCACCTGCGCGCGGGCCGCCCATCCGAGTACGAGGAGTCATGAACCAACGCCATCCCTGGCCGCAGGAGCGGCTGATCAAGGCCGCTCAGGACGGCGACGTCACTTCGCTCACCACCGTCGTCATGGAATCCCAGCCCCATGTGCGCAAGTTCGCCCTGTCGCTGTGCGCCTCGCCGCAGGACGCGGAGGACGCGGCGCAGGAGGCGCTGATCATCCTCTACCGGAAGATCGGCACCTTGCGGGCCACCGGCGCGCTTGCCTCGTGGATGTTCCGGATCGTGCGCAACGAATGCCTCCGGCAGGTGCGCCTGTTCGTCCCGCGGAGCGACCGGGCGCCGACCGAACCGGAGGCGTCCGCGGAACCGTCCGCGGAACCGTCCGCCGAGGACGCGGTGCTGCACAGGCTGGAGGTGGAGCGGATCGCGGCCGCGGTCGGTGCCCTTCCCCGCGACCAGCGACAGGTCCTGGTCATGCGGGACGTACAGGGCCTGCCCGGCAGGACCGTCGCCCGTTCGCTCGGTCTGAGCAACGCCGCGATGAAATCACGGCTGCACCGGGCGCGCGCAGCACTGCGTCACTCACTGGCCGTGACCGACCGGGCGGCCGGTCACGCCATCGACCCACGAGTGGGAGGAGACCCACGATGAACTTCGCCGGCACGTCCGTCCCGCGCCACCTGGCGCGCGGCGCCATCGGCTTCGGGCTGATCATCGGCTCGATCTGCCTGGTGCCGGTCGCCGGACCGGCCGCCCTGCTGGCGGCCCCGTTGGCCCTGATCGCCTTCCGCGGCTGCCCCACCTGCTGGATGGTCGGCCTGGCGCAGACGATCTCCCGCGGCCGTCTGGAACGCCGATGTGCCGACGGCGTCTGCACCCTCACCGAGGCGCACCCGGCGGCGAAGCCCGCGCAGCAGCCGACCGAAAGGCAAAGCGCCGGGTCGCGGGACCGTCCGTGACTCGGCGCTTTGGCTGTGACCGCCCGACGGTGCGAGGCTGGCGCGACAGGACGTTCGCACCGCCGGGCGGAGTGGTGGGGGGAGGTGGTGTTCCGCGTCCGTACAGGGGACTCTGTGCGTGGCCCCTGTACGGACGCGGAGCGGCTGGGACCGTGGCGGTCGGCGACGGGAGCTCCGGCTCCGTCTCCCTCAGGTCAAGAGACGGGCCTCGGCGCCCATGACCACCGCACTGGCTCGCACGCCCGCCACGGTCCTCGTCCTGACCCCACCGCGGACCACCCCTCATCCGGGTCCGCAGTGTGGGCCCAGCGCCCGAAGCCAGACCTCCCGCCAGGCTTCAGGCGCAGCTTGCGGCTCTCAGCCCTCGCGCAGCGCGCGGACGGCCTCCTCGACGCGCTTGCCGTAGTCGGCGTCCGCGGCGTGGAAGTGAGCCAGGTTCTTCTCGATGACGTCCTCGCGGCCGACCTGGGAGAGGCCGCCGGCGATGTTCGCCACCAGACGCTGCTTCTCGGCCTCCGACATCAGGCGGTAGAGCTCGCCGGCCTGGAAGAAGTCGTCGTCCTTGGTGTGCAGCGGGGCCGCGTGGGTGCCCGTGTAGCCCGAGACGGCCTTCGGGGCGCCGAGGGCGAGGCCGGTCTCGGCCGGGCCCTGGTACGAGTTGGGCTCGTAGTTCTTGTCGGTCCGCGCACCGTTGCGGGTGGCCATGAAGCCGTCGCGGCCGTAGTTGTCCGCCACGGCCGCCTTCGGGGCGTTGACCGGCAGCTGGGTGTGGTTGACGCCGAGGCGGTAGCGCTGGGCGTCGGCGTACGCGAACAGGCGGCCCTGGAGCATCTTGTCCGGCGAGGCGGTGATGCCCGGGACGAAGTTGTTCGGGGAGAAGGCGGACTGCTCGACCTCGGCGAAGACGTTGTCCGGGTTGCGGTCGAGGACCAGGCGGCCCACGCGCTGCAGCGGGTAGTCGGCGTGCGGCCACACCTTGGTGAGGTCGAACGGGTTGAAGCGGTAGTCCGCGGCCTCGGCGGCCGGCATGATCTGGACGTAGAGGGTCCAGGACGGGTACACGCCGCGCTCGATGGCCTGGAGCAGGTCGGTCTGGTGCGAGTTGGGGTCCTTGCCCGCGAGCTCGGCGCCCTGCTCGGAGGACAGGCAGCGGATGCCCTGGTTCGTCTTGAAGTGGTACTTGACGAAGAAGGCCTCGCCCTTGTCGTTCGTCCACTGGTAGGTGTGCGAGCCGTAGCCGTTCATGTGGCGGTACGAGGCCGGTATGCCGCGGTCGCCCATCAGCCACGTGATCTGGTGCGTCGCCTCGGGGGCGTGTGCCCAGAAGTCCCAGACGTTGTCCGCCTCCTGCTTGCCCGTGAAGGGGTCGCGCTTCTGGGAGTGGATGAAGTCGGGGAACTTGATCGGGTCCTTGATGAAGAACACCGGGGTGTTGTTGCCGACGAGGTCGTAGTTGCCCTCTTCGGTGTAGAACTTCAGCGCGAAGCCGCGCGGGTCGCGGACCGCGTCCGCGCCGCCGAGCGAGTCAGCCACGGTGGAGAACCGCAGGAAGGTCTCGGTCTTCTTGCCGACCGTGTTCAGGAACGCGGCGCTGGTGTAGGCGGTGACGTCGTCGGTCACCTCGAAGTAGCCGTACGCAGCCGAGCCGCGCGCGTGCACCACACGCTCCGGGATGCGCTCACGGTTGAAGCGGGCGAGCTTCTCGAGGAGCTGCTGGTCCTGGATCAGGAGCGGGCCACCGACGCCGGCGGTGGCGGAGTTCTGGTTGTCGGCGACCGGGGCGCCGGACTCGGTCGTCAGCGTGCGCTTCGACATGGTGACCTTCCGTACGGGTAACTGCTGACGGAAAGCGTTTTCCGTCATGCGGAACAGCCTAGATTCGGGCCGATCGCAACGTCAACAGTTTGTTGAACAAAGGTGGAGAGTGGTGATCCGGACGGTGCCGGCGCCTGGGCGCGACAGGACAGGTGTCGGCACCGGCACCGTCCGGAAACTCGGACCCCCCGGTGGGGGGAGGGGGTTGGCCCGATCGGGCTGCCCGGTCAGACCTGGGAGCCGGAGAGCCGCTCGACGGCGCGCAGCAGGGCCGAGTGGTCCAGGCCGCCGTCGCCCTGGGCGCGCAGCGAGGCGACCAGCTGGGCGACGACCGCGCCGACCGGGAGGGCCGCACCGACGTTGCGGGCGGCGTCGGTGACGATGCCCATGTCCTTGTGGTGCAGGTCGATCCGGAAGCCGGGCTTGAAGTCGCGGTTCAGGAAGTTGTCCTTCTTGCGGGTCAGCACGGTGGAGCCGGCGAGGCCGCCGTTGAGCACGTCCAGGGCCGCCGTCAGGTCCACGCCGGACTTCTCCAGGAAGACCACGGCCTCGGCGCACGCCTGGATGTTGACGGCGACGATGAGCTGGTTGGCGGCCTTGACCGTCTGGCCGGAGCCGTGCGGGCCGCACAGGACGATGGTCTTGCCGAGCGCCTGCAGGATCGGCAGGGCCGCGTCGAAGTCGGCCTGCTCGCCGCCCACCATGATCGACAGTACGGCCTCGACGGCGCCGGCCTCGCCGCCGGAGACGGGGGCGTCGATGACGCGGATGCCCTTCTCCTTGGCGTTCTTGGCCAGGTCGACGGAGGTCTGCGGGGTGATCGACGACATGTCGACGATCAGCGCGCCGGACTTCGCGTTCTCCAGGATGCCCTCGGGGCCGTAGCAGATGGCCTCGACCTGCGGGGAGGCCGGCACCATCGTGATGATGACGTCGGCGTCCTCGACGGCCTCGGCGATGGAGCCCGCCGCGGTGCCGCCGGCCGCCGCGAGGCGGTCCAGCTTGTCCTGCTCCAGGGTGAAACCGGTGACCGGGTAGCCGGCCTTCAGGAGGTTCTCGGACATGGGGGAGCCCATGATGCCGAGGCCGATCCACGCAATCTTGGGGAGGTTGTTGCTCATTGTGACGGGGTCCTTCTCTGAAAAGCTCTGGAAGCTGCGTACGAAAAGTGGCGGGCGCGCCCGGGGGAAACTCCGGACTCCGTCCTCCTACCGGGCGGCGCGGGCCTCGGCCGGCAGCCAGTCGAAGGACGCGGCGGCGTCCTCGGCCTTGTACTCCAGGCCGACGAAGCCCTGGTAGCCGGCCTTCTTGAGCTGGTCGAGGAGCTCCTCGAGGGGCAGCTCGCCCGTGCCCGGGGCACCCCGGCCCGGCTTGTCCGCGATCTGGACGTGGCCGGTCTTGGCGGCGTACTTTCCGATGGCCTCGGAGAGGTCCTCGCCGTTCATCGCCAGGTGGTACAGGTCGAGCAGGAACTTGGCGTTCCCCAGGCCGGTCGCCTCGTTCACCTTGTCCACGACCTCGATCGCGGACGGCGCGCTCACCAGCGGGTAGAGCGGGGACTCGGGCTTGTTCAGCGTCTCGATCAGCAGGATCGCGCCCACCCGGTCCGCGGCGCGGGCCGCGGTCACCAGGTTCTCCAGGGCGAGCTCGTCCTGGACGGCCGGGTCCACACCCTCGACGCGGTTGCCGTAGAGGGCGTTCAGCGCCTTGCAGCCGACGGAGGCGGCGAAGCCCGCCGCGACCTCGATGTTGGCGCGGAAGCGGTCCGACTCCTCGCCGGGTACGGAGACCGCGCCGCGGTCCGGCCCGGGGAGCCGGCCCGCGTAGAAGTTCAGGCCCACCAGCTGCGTGCCGGCGTCCTCAAGGGCCTTCTTGAGGGCGTCGAGCTCCTCCTGGGCCGGGGTGGGGGTGTCGATCCAGGGCCACCACAGCTCGACCGCGGTGAAGCCCGCCGCGGCGGCGGCCGCGGGGCGCTCCAGGAGCGGGAGTTCCGTGAAGAGGATCGACAGGTTCACATCGAAGCGCTGGTCCGTGTATCCCATGAGGGGTGTGCGCTCCTTCCGTATTGCGGAAGTTTGTTTCTGCTTGATGGAAGACTGCATGGGGCTGTGTGCGGATGTCAAGTGGGGGCTGCCGGAATTTCGGTACCTCGGGGTAGCTTGACCAGGTGCGATTGAGAGTGGAGTTCACGACCGAGCCCTTCGACCTCGAAGAGGCACCCGCCCATGCCGTGGTCGCGCGAGAGGTCATCGAGAAGGCGCAACTGGACGCGGTCGACGTCGGCCCGTTCGGCAACACCGCCGAGGGCGAGGCCGGCGAGGTGCTCCAGGCGGTGTCGGCGCTGCTGCGCGACGCGCTTCAGGCCGGGGCCACGCGCGTCTCCCTCCAGGTGAACGTGATCGGGGAGGGCGTCGAATGACCGAGCCTCGCGACCACCCGTTCGTCGCCGCGGTCAAGCCGCTGGTCGACGCGATGGGCGGGGTGCTGATGGATCCCGCCCAGGCCGGGCCCGACGACGTGGTGCTCGCCTGGGAGGGGCGGGACGTCCTCGCCGTGCGCCTGCCGCAGCTGGGCGAGTCCCTGGACCACATCCTGGCGGCGCTGGAGCGCCGCCACGGCGTGCCGCTGGCGCAGCTGGACCGCAAGTCCAAGCAGGGCATCGTCCGGATGCTGGAGGCGCGCGGCGCCTTCAGCGTGCGCCACGGCGTCGAGACCGTGGCGGGCGCCCTCGGTGTCAGCCGCTTCACCGTTTACAACTACTTGAACCGGGAAAACCCCAATAAAAACAACCAGGGGTGATCCAGCTGTCACCCAGGGTCGCGAGCCGCCGTCCGAATCAACCGGACGGCGGCTTTTGTGTACGGGAAAATTCAACAAAGTGTTGACGCCGTGTTGCCGAGGGCGTTAGCTATGCGCAGCCCGTCAAAGCAATCAGGCCACGGAGGCTTCCCGTGACTTCGAGTCCGACCCCGGGGCTTTCCCGGTTCAACGCCTTGGCCGATGCAGCGGCCGCGGCCGAACTGCACGAGGTGTGCGCCAGCGCGGCCTGGGGCAGCAAGGTCCTCGCCCACCGCCCCTTCGCCGACGCCCCCTCCCTGTTCGCCGCGAGCGACGCCGCCATGGCGGAGCTCACCGCCGCGGACCTGGAGGAGGCCATGGCCGGCCACCCCCCGATCGGCCGTCCGAAGCCGGGCGACCCGACCTCCGCCCGCGAGCAGCGGGGCATGGCCGGGGCCTCCGAGGAGCTCAGGGCCGAGCTGCTCGAACTCAACCTGGCCTACCAGGAGAAGTTCGGCCACGTCTTCCTGATCTGCGCGACCGGTGCGACCGGTGAGCAGATGCGGGACGCGGTCAAGGTCCGGATCCAGAACACCGCCGAGGCCGAGCGGGAGATCGCCCGCGGAGAGCTCGTCAAGATCAACCGGATCCGTCTGACCCGCCTCGCCGAAGGAGAGTGACACGGCCATGAGCACCGAAACCACCGCATCGGTGTCCACGCACATCCTGGACACCAGCATCGGCCGTCCCGCCGAGGGCGTCGCCATCTCGCTCGCGGCCCGCAGCGGCCACGACGCCGAGTGGACCGCCCTGGGCGGCTCGGCCACCGACGCCGACGGGCGTTGCAAGGACCTGCCGGCACTGCCGGAGGGCACCACCCACGTACGCCTGGACTTCGAGACCGAGGCGTACTTCGCCAAGAAGCAAGCCGCCGAGGCGCAGCAGGACGCCCCCCGCGTAAGGGACAGCGGTGCGTTTTTCCCCGAGGTGACCATCACGTTCGCGGTCAACCCGGGCGAGCACTACCACGTACCGCTGCTGCTCAACCCGTTCGGCTACTCCGTTTACCGAGGGAGCTAGCAGACCATGCCCACGATTCTCGGCCAGAACCAGTACGGCAAAGCAGAGAACCGCGTCGTCAAGATCACGCGGGACGGCGACACCCACCACATCAAGGACCTGAACGTCTCCGTCGCCCTCTCCGGCGACATGGACGACGTGCACTACTCCGGCTCGAACGCGAACGTCCTGCCGACGGACACCACCAAGAACACGGTGTACGCGTTCGCCAAGGAGTACGGCATCGAGTCCGCCGAGCAGTTCGGCATCCACCTGGCCCGCTGGTTCGTAGGCAGCCAGGAGCCGATCCACCGGGCGCGCATCCGCATCGAGGAGTACGCCTGGGAGCGGATCCAGACCTCGGACGCGAACTCCAAGTTCATAGGCGCCGACGAGGTGAAGCACTCCTTCGTCCGCAAGGGCCAGGAAGTCCGCGTCACCCAGGTCACGTACGACGGCAAGAACTGGGAGGTCATCTCCGGCCTCAAGGACCTGGTCGTCATGAACTCCACGAACTCCGAGTTCTGGGGGTACGTGAAGGACAAGTACACGACCCTCCAGGAGGCCTACGACCGCATCCTGGCCACCCAGGTGTCGGGCCGCTGGCGGTTCAACTGGACCGACGACGAGCAGCGCATGCCCAACTGGGAGAAGTCCTACGAGGCCACCAGGAAGCACATGCTCGAGGCCTTCGCGGAGACCTACTCCCTCTCCCTCCAGCAGACGCTGTACCAGATGGGCTCACGCATCATCAACCACCGTTCGGAGATCGACGAGGTCCGCTTCTCGCTCCCGAACAAGCACCACTTCCTCGTCGACCTGGAGCCCTTCGGCCTCAAGAACGACAACGAGGTGTACTTCGCCGCGGACCGCCCGTACGGTCTGATCGAGGCCACGATCCTGCGGGACGGCGCCGACGCGCGCATCCCGGTGGACCTGACGAACCTCTAGCCGGCACCCGGCATCCGGCATCCGGCACCCGGCGTCCCGGGGCTCCTCAGCGGCCCCGGGACCCGGACACTCCGGATACCCCCGGCTCCACCCGCACCGCGCATCCACCCGAATCGCGCATCCACCGCAACACCTTCGCACTTCCCGAACTCGGCACCCGGAGCATCACACGGGGCGGCAGTACTGTCAGCTGTCAGGCCCCGGTTTCGGCACTCAAATCCCTGGGTCCTGCCGTGCCCGCACCGCCACTGAAAGCACGAGGAAGCCCCATGGCAGCCACTGACAGCGCGGCCCGGCGCATCGTCATCGAGAACTGTGCGATCGCCACCGTCGACGCGAACGACACCGAGTACGCCTCGGGTCACATCGTCATCGCCGGCAACAGGATCGAGGCCATCGGCGCGGGCAGCGCCCCCGAGAACCTCGAGAACGTGGTGCGCCGCATCGACGGCACCGGCCACCTCGTGACCCCCGGCCTGGTCAACACGCACCACCACTTCTACCAGTGGATCACCCGCGGCCTGGCCACCGACCACAACCTCTTCAACTGGCTCGTGGCGCTGTACCCGACCTGGGCGCGCATCGACGAGCAGATGGCCTACTCGGCCGCCCAGGGCTCCCTGGCCGCGATGGCCCGCGGCGGTGTCACCACCGCGATGGACCACCACTACGTGTACCCGAAGGGGGCCGGCGACCTCTCCGGCGCGATCATCCGCGCCGCGTCCGAGATGGGCGTCCGCTTCACCCTGGCCCGCGGCTCCATGGACCGCAGCGAGAAGGACGGCGGCCTGCCGCCGGACCACGCGGTCGAGACCCTCGAGGGTGCGCTGGCCGACACCGAGGCGACCGTCAAGAAGTTCCACGACGCGTCCTTCGACTCGATGACCCAGGTCGCCGTCGCCCCGTGCTCCCCCTTCTCGGTCTCCACCGAGCTGCTCAAGCAGGGCGCCGAGCTGGCCCGCCGCCTCGGTGTGCGCCTGCACACCCACGGCAGCGAGACGGTCGAGGAGGAGAAGTTCTGCCACGAGCTCTTCGGCATGGGCCCGACCGACTACTTCGAGTCGACCGGCTGGCTCGGCGAGGACGTGTGGATGGCGCACAGCGTCCACATGAACGACTCCGACATCGCCGCGTTCGCCCGGACCAAGACCGGTGTGGCGCACTGCCCGTCCTCCAACGCCCGCCTGGCCGCCGGCATCGCCCGCGTCCCGGACATGCTCGCCGCCGGCGTCCCGGTCGGCCTCGGCGTGGACGGCACCGCCTCCAACGAGTCCGGCGAGCTGCACACCGAGCTGCGCAACGCGCTGCTGATCAACCGTCTGAACCCGGTGCACCGCGAGGCCGCGCTCACCGCCCGCCAGTCGCTGCGCCTCGGTACGTACGGCGGCGCGCAGGTCCTCGGCCGAGCCGACAGCATCGGCTCCCTGGAGGCCGGCAAGCTCGCCGACCTGGTGCTGTGGAACCTCAGCACGTTCCTGCACTCCTCGATCGCCGACCCGGTCACCGCCCTGGTCTTCGGCGCGGCCGCCCCGGTGACCGCGTCGTTCGTCAACGGCGAGCAGATCGTCGAGAACAACCGGCTGCTCACCGCCGACGAGGACGCCATCGCCCGCTCCACGCGGGACGAGGCCCAGCGCCTCGCGCGCATCACCGCGCAGGGCTGATCCCCCACCGGCTCCGGCCGGGGGGGACGGCCCCCGGCCGGCGGCCGCGGACCCGAGCGGGGTCCGCGGCTCCCGCTCCCGGGCGGCACCGAAGGCTTGCCCGAGGTGCCTCCCGGGGCGGTGACGCGTGCCACCTGACGCCCGTACGGCGGAACGACGCGAGCGCCCTCCGGCCCGCGGCCGCCATGCACGCGGGCGTCGTCACCGGTCTGCTGACCCGGCACCCCGGCGAGTACGGCCGCCCTGTGCAGGCTCCGCTCGACGTGTTCTGCGAGCTCCGAGCCGATCTCCCGCCGGGCGGGTGGTCTCGACGACCGCGGACGGCGCTGCTATCCAAGGGAGGTGGCTGATGACGGGATACCCGGCGCCCCCTTCGACGCGCTGCTCTGCGACTTCGACAACGTGATCCGCTTCTACGATCCGGCCCTGCTCCCGGAGCTGGAGCGGCGGGCCGGGCTGCCGGAGGGCACGACCGCACGGGTGGCCTTCGCACCCGAACGGGGCCTGCCGCTGGTCCTGGGCGAGACCACGAAGCGGCAGTGGGTGGAGTCCATCGTGCTCGGCCTGGCCGACTGCGTGCCGGAGCCGGTGGCCCGCGAGCTGGGAACGGCGTTCGCCGAAGCGCCGTTCCGGGCCGACGAGGCGGTGGTGGCGCTGCTCCGCCGGGTACGGGCGCACATGCCCCTGGTGCTGGTGACGAACGCGACCGAGCAGCTGGAGGCGGACCTGCTGACGCTGGGACTCCAGGACCTCGCGCACCACGTCGTCAGCAGTGCCCGGGTGGGGGTCGCCAAGCCGGACCGCCGGATCTACGAGATCGCGGCCGAACGGGCCGGCGTCGCCGTGCACCGCTGCCTGTTCGTCGACGACCGGGCCGAGAACGTCGAGGCCGCGGTCGCGATCGGCATGACGGGCGTCCACTACCGCGAACTCGCCGACCTCAGCGCGGTGCTGGGCTTCCTGCCGCCCGGCTGAGACCGTCGTGCGGGCGGTGCCGCCCCCGGCACGAGGCCGGCGAACACACCGGCGGGGCCGGCAGTCGGCGGCTACCGGCCCGCTTCGGGGTCGGCCGGGCCCTGCCAGAGCATCAGGTTGCTCATCAGTTCCGCCTGTTCGATGGCGTCGTCGAGGGCGTGGTGGGTGTGGCGGCGGCGGGAGCGGAGCTCGGCCGGCATCCGCCCCTTGACCGCGGCGCGCAGCGGGACCCGTGCCTTCGCCGCGTACAGGGTCTTCATGTCGAGGCAGCCGGAGTGCCCGAAGGGGCTGTCGCCGCCGAACCGCATCAGGTACCAGTACAGGAAGGTCCAGTCGAAGGAGGCGGGGTAGCCGCACATCACCGGCTGCGCCCCGGCCGCCTCGGCCACCGTGCGCACCCACCCCCGGAACGCCGCCATGGCCGCGCCCGGGTCGGTGCCCTCCCGCAGCAGCCGGTCCCGGTCCAGCCCGCTGACGGCCAGGGCCTCCGGGTCGTACTGGTCGCTGATCGGCCGCAGTTCGCGGTAGAAGGTCTGCCGCTGGGGGTCGGCGGCCGTGTACGCGGCGCCGTCCTGCCGCCCGGCGACGGCGGCACCGAAGCTGATCATGGAGTAGGGGCCGGGGATCGGGCCGTCGGCCTCGATGTCGACGGAGATGTAGATGCTGGGACGCGCGGTACGGGCTGCCATGCGCCGAGCATGCCAGCCCGTACCGCGGGCGATCATCCCGATTTCCGGGCCCTGCGGTGGCTACGGGACGGGGGTGAGGTACATCCCGGTCTGGTCCGCGCCGGCGGTGTTCTTGCAGCCGACGCTCGAGGTGCCGCTCTGGCCGACGGCCAGGGCCAGGCAGCGGCCCAGCGCCAGTTGGCCGAAGTGGTTGGGGTGCATGGACTCCTGGACGAGCCCCTGGGTCTCGCTGCTGTCGATCCAGCGCGCCCACTCGCTCGTCTTCGCCGACGCCGGCGTGGTGGAGGTGACCTGCGTGCTGGCCTTGGCGCACACCTCGCGCCCCTGCATCATGTCCCGCAGGTCCAGGAACTGCACGCCCTTCTCCGCCGCGACCGCCTTGAGGCGGTTCGCGATCTGCGGGACGAGGGAGTCCCGCGCCCAGTCCGAGTCCCGGTTCCAGAAGGGGCAGCCGCCGGTGTTCAAGCGGCTCCAGTCGCTCTGGGGGTGACGGTTCTCCGCGCCGCGCGGGATCGGCGACGGGTAGGACTGGAGCACGATCCGGTACGCGGAGTCGCCGTAGCCGGCGGCGCGCATCACGGCCCGGATCTCGTCCACGGACTTCGCGACTCCTCCCATGACGCCGTCGATCTTCTGGTCGACGCCGTACTGCTGGTCGTCGTAGCAGTACGAGTTCCAGATCACGAAGTCGTACGCGCACTCCTCGATGATGTCGGCGAAGCCGAGGTCGTTGCCGCCGACGGAGAGGGCGATGACCTTGACGTTGTGGCTCGCGGCCACGGCGGCGAGCTGGTCGGCCTGCGGGGCCTCGCCCTTGAAGGGGACGCCGCCGCTGACGGAGCGGAAGACGTTCGCGGTGGTGGCGCCGGAGCAGGCCAGGTTGACGGCCGCGTCGGCGATCGGCCCGGCGCTCTTGACCTCGGCGGAGTCGGAGCGGTGGCATCCGCCCGCGGTGGAGCCGTATACCTTCGACGGGTCGTAGACGCTGCCGCTGACCCAGGCCCGGTCGGTGCCGGTCCGGCTGCCCGAATTGGTGAGGCTGTTGCCCTTCCAGCGCCCGGCCTCGCCGGAGATGTAGCTGTCGCCCATGGACACCACGGCGGTGGGCCCGGTCCCGGGGGCGGCGGCCGCGGTCCCGGCCGGGGCAACTGCCAGTGCGCCCGCGGCGAGCGGCAGGGCCAGCCCGGCCCCGGCCAGTCGTCGCAGCCGGCGGTGTGTCCTGTCCTTGCTGGCGTAGCGGAATCCGATCACGACGGAACTCCTGCGGTAGGCCATGCCGGAGCCGGAGCGCGCGAGAACTCCGGGGCATGGCTGGGGAAGTGGGGGACACCGCCGGCCGGTGGCACGGGAAAGGTGACACGCCCCGGCTTGTTACCGCTAGGTAGCCGCAGATTACGATGACGTAACGACCGACCGGTCGTTCGGCCGCCCGAACTCCGCTTCGCACGGCCCGGAATTCCCCGCGCACCGCCCCGCCGCGCCCGGTACGGTCACCCGACCGGACCAGGAGATGCGGGGGTGGGGGCGGTGCGACGGCGGTACGGCCAACGGGTGCCCACCCTGGTCGAAGTGCGCGGCGAGGCGCGGGACTTCGAGCAGGCCAGGGTGGAGTTCGGGGTGCGGGGCTGGCCCGTCGTGGCCGAGTTCGGCCGGGGCGAGGGGCCCTCCGCCGGAGCCCTCGCCGTTGATTCCGGTGCGCGCCTGTTCTGCGTCGAGGTCGTGGTCGTTGCCTCGCTCGCGGGACTCGCCCTCGACAACACCGCGCGGGCCGTCGCCCGTACGCAGCAGGCGGCCGAGCAACGGCGTCCCGCGCCCTCCTGCTTCGGGGTGGACCCCGAGTGGACCCGTCGGCCAGGTCCGGCCCGTCCCGGTGGAGGATCCGGCGCGGGCCTGTCCGCCGCCGCCCGGCTGACCGGTGGATGCGGGCGGCGCACGGGCCGAACGCAACCGGCCCCGGGCCCTTGCGGGCGGGGGCCGGTTGCGTTCGGCGGGCGGGTCAGCCGATGAGGCGGTCGTAGGCCGGGAGGGTGAGGAAGTCCGCGTAGTCGGCGTCCAGGGAGACCTGGAGGAAGAGGTCGTGGGCCTCCTGCCACTTGCCGGCCGCGAAGGCCTCGTCGCCCGCCTCGGCGCGGATGGCGGCGAGTTCCTCGGCGGCGATCCTGCGGGTGAGTTCGGCGGTGGCGCGCTCGCCGTTCTCGAAGACGACACCGGCGTTGATCCACTGCCAGACCTGCGAGCGGGAAATCTCGGCGGTGGCCGCGTCCTCCATCAGGCCGAAGATGCCGACCGCGCCCAGGCCGCGCAGCCAGGCCTCGATGTAGCGGATGCCGACCCGGACGGCGCCCAGCAGGCCCTCGTACGTGGGCTTGGCGTCCAGGGAGTCGATCGCGATGAGCTCGCCGGGCGCCACCGAGACGTCCTCGCGGAGGCGGTCCTTCTGGTTCGGCTTGTCGCCGAGGACGGCGTCGAAGGAGGCCATGGCGATCGGGACCAGGTCGGGGTGGGCGACCCAGGAGCCGTCGAAGCCGTCGTTCGCCTCACGGTCCTTGTCGGCCTTGACCTTCTCGAACGCGACGCGGTTGGCCTCGGCGTCCTTGCGGGACGGGATGAAGGCCGCCATGCCGCCGATGGCGTGCGCGCCGCGCTTGTGGCAGGTGCGGACGAGCAGTTCGGTGTACGCCCGCATGAACGGGGCGGTCATCGTCACCGCGTTGCGGTCCGGCAGGACGAACTTCTCGCCGCCGTCGCGGAAGTTCTTCACGATGGAGAACAGGTAGTCCCAGCGGCCCGCGTTCAGGCCGGCGGCGTGGTCGCGCAGTTCGTAGAGGATCTCCTCCATCTCGTACGCGGCCGTGATGGTCTCGATCAGGACCGTCGCGCGGACCGTGCCCTGCGGGATGCCGACGTGGTCCTGGGCGAAGACGAAGATGTCGTTCCAGAGGCGCGCCTCCAGGTGGGACTCCGTCTTCGGCAGGTAGAAGTACGGGCCCTTGCCCAGGTCGATCAGGCGCTGCGCGTTGTGGAAGAAGTACAGGCCGAAGTCCACGAGCGCGCCCGGCACCGGCCGGCCGTCGACCGTGAGGTGGCGCTCCTCCAGGTGCCAGCCGCGCGGCCGCATCACGACGGTCGCGAGCTCCTCGGCGGGCCGCAGGGCGTACGCCTTGCCGGTGCGCGGGTCGGTGAAGTCGATGCGGCGCTCGTAGGCGTCGATCAGGTTCAGCTGGCCGAGGACCACGTTCTCCCAGGTGGGGGCCGAGGCGTCCTCGAAGTCGGCGAGCCAGACCCGGGCGCCCGAGTTCAGGGCGTTGATGGTCATCTTGCGGTCGGTCGGACCGGTGATCTCCACACGGCGGTCGTTCAGGGCGGCCGGGGCCGGGGCCACCTGCCACTCGCCCTCGCGGACCTGTGCGGTGTCCGGGAGGAAGTCGAGGTGGGAGGTGCGGGCGATCTCGGCGCGGCGCTCGGCCCGGCGGGCGAGGAGCTCGTCGCGGCGGGGGGTGAACCGCCGGTGGAGCTCGGCCACGAAGGCGAGGGCCGCCTCGGTCAGGACCTCGTCCTGGCGGGGCAGGGGTTCGGCGTCGACGATGGCCGGCGATGACGGCGCTGGTGCGGACATGGCTGTCACTCCTTCAGCGGCGGTGCCTGGCGGCCGCGGGGGAATGCTCGCTCAGGACGGCACGCAGTGCCGTCGGGTGTGGAGAGCTCCGGGATACGGTCGCGGGCGCCGTCTGGGGTTCAGGGCGCTTCTGACCAGTGGATAGTAATTTCCTTATGGTGGAAGTTCAATGGTTTGTTGACGTCGAGATTCTCTGAATCGACACACTCCGGTCGGTGGTGGCCCTCAGTGCCACCACGGTCACAGCCCGCTCAAGACCGCCCCTGCCCGTCCTCAGGCGAGTCGTGCCAGGTCGGGCGGGGTGTCGATGTCGTAGGCCTCGGCGATGTCCCCGCACTCCACCAGCGTGAGCTCGTCCGCGTGCCGTGTCAGGTGGACCCGCGCGCCCTTGTCGCCCGTCGCCGTGGCCGCGATGTCCGCCCAGCGGTCCGCCCCGAAGAGCACCGGGTGCCCGCGCTCCCCGCCGTACGCCGCCGCCGCCAGGCTCGCCGGGGACCGGTACGCCGCGAGGACCCGGGCCACGGCCGCCGGCCCGATCCCCGGCTGGTCCACCAGCGAGACCAGGGCCGCGCTCGCCCCCGTGCCGGCCAGCGAGGCGAGGCCGGCCCGCAGCGAGGAGCCCATGCCCTCGGCCCAGTCCGGGTTGTCGACGACCACGCAGCCGCCGAGGTCCGCCCGCTCGCGGACCTCGGCGGCCGAGGCGCCGAGCACCACGTGCAGCGGACCGCAGCCCGCCTCGCGCAGCACCCGCACCGCGTTCTCGACGAGCGGGCGCCCGCGGTAGGGCAGCAGGGCCTTGGGGGGGGGGGGGAAGGGGGGGGGGGGCACCGACCACCGGCGAAACGCCTGCGGTCCGCTGGCGGGAGGCGGGGATGACGAGGAGGGCGGGGAGAGGGAGCGGGGT
>NZ_JBWKDK010000006.1:0-51293 GCF_056436005.1 Streptomyces sp. NPDC043854 | reverse complement strand
CACACCCCCCCCCCCCCCCCAACACCCCCCCCCCCTCTCTCTCAGCAAAATCCCTCCGGTCGGCGGTCGGGGGGTTTTTGTCTCCTCCCCCCCCCCCCCCCCCCCCCCCCGGCCGCCAGCAGCAGCCCGGCGATCACCGGGCGGGAGGACTGCCCGGACCGAAGGGAGCGGCCGGGGACGTCGGGGACATCGGGGAGGCCGGGGAGGGGACCGGCGGGGGAGTTGGCTGGCATGGCAGCGATTCTCGCCCCCGGACCGGGCCCGTGGTGTGCGGCGGCCGGGCGAGGATGCGCCACAGGGTACGCCGCAGCGAGGCGAGCACTGCGCCGGGCCGCAGCGGCTCGCAGACCCGGTTCTCGACGGCTGCCGCCAGCGCGCGCTCGTCCCGGTCCGTGAGGACCGGGGGCGGGGTGGTCTGCGCGGCGAGCGGGGTCCGGACGGCGTGCATCGGGAATCTCCTTGCCAGTCAGGGGCCAATGCGGCGAGTCTGGACCCTTGATTGGCCTGGCGGGCAGAGCCAATCGGGGGAGGTTGGCATGGCAAGCGGGCGAGTGGTCCGGACGGCGGACAGGACGATCGGCAGCCGCGCCCTCGCGGCGCTGCTGCCCGCCGAGGTACGGTCCCGCCCCGGCTACCGGTCCCTCGCCGAAGCCGTGCGCAGCCTGGTCCTCGACGGCCGCATCCCCCTGCACGTACGGCTGCCCGCCGAACGCGAGCTCGCCGAGGCGCTCGGCGCCAGCCGGGCCACCGTCACCGCGGCCTACGACCTGCTGCGCGAGAGCGGCTACTGCCGCAGCCGACGGGGCTCCGGCACCTGGACCGAACTGCCCGACGGGCACGGCCCGGTCGGCACCCACCTGCTGGACGCGGCCGCCGCCCACCGCACCGAGCGGGACGGCGGCATCGACCTCGCCATCGCCGCCATGGGCGCCCCCGAGGACAACCTCGCCGAGGCCCTCGCCCGGGCGGCAGCCCGGCTCCCCGCCCTCGCCCGCGACCCCGGGTACCACCCCTTCGGGTTGCCCGAGCTGCGCCGCGCCGTCGCCGACCGGTTCACCCGGCGGGGGCTGGCCACCCGCCCCGAGCAGATACTCGTCACGGCCGGCGCCCAGCAGGCCTTCGTTCTCGTCGCGAGCCTGCTCTGCCAGGCCGGCGACCGCGTCGTGACGGAGAACCCGACCTACGCCAACGTCCTCGACGCCCTGCGGCACGCCCGCCTGCGCACCGTGCCCGTCGCCGTCTCCGACGCGGGCTGGGACATGGAGACCGCCGAGTCCACGCTGCGCCAGACCGTGCCGAGGCTCGCCTACACGATCCCGGACTTCCACAACCCGACGGGCGCGCTGATGCCGCCCGAGCAGCGGCTGCGGCTGCTGTCGGCGACCCGCCGGACCGGTACCTGGCTGGTGGTCGACGAGACCACCGCCGACATCGCACTCGACGTCCCGGCCCCGGAGCCGCTGGCCTCGCTGGCGCCGCGGGGCGCGGCGGACCACGTGGTGACGATCGGCTCGCTCAGCAAGACGCACTGGGGCGGGCTGCGGGTGGGCTGGATCCGGGCCGCGGAGAAACTGGTCACCGAGCTGGCCTCGGTGCGGGTGGCGGCCGACATGACCGGCTCGGTGCTCGACCAGCTGGTCGCGCTGCCCCTGCTGGAGAGCGCGGAGCGGACCCTGCCCACCCGCCTCGCGCAGCTGCGGGACCAGCGCGAGGCCCTCGTACGGGCGCTCCAGCGGCACACCCCGGAGTGGTCCTGGCGGGTTCCGCCGGGCGGGATGTCGCTCTGGGTGGACCTGGGCGCGCCGGTGAGCTCGGCGCTGGCGGAACGGGCCGCCGCCGGCGGGGTGCACATAGGGCGCGGCGCCCGCTTCGGAGTGGACCCGGGCACCTTCGAGCACCGGATCCGGATCCCGTACACGCTGCCCGCGGACCACCTGGAGGAGGCGGTACGCCGCCTCGCCGCGGCCTGCCACGACGGCGCGCCCCTGGCCCCGTCGGTGGAGCGGCCCCACTGGGTGGCCTAGCCACGGCGGCCCGGCGGCCCGGCCGCCGGGTGCACGGCGTCCCGGCGGCCTACGGGGTGCGGATGAGGCGGCGGGTGGCGGCCGCGGCCACCGCCGCGGTACGGGAGTCCACGCCGAGCTTGGCGTAGACGTGCACCAGATGGGACTTGACCGTGGCCTGGCTGAGGAAGAGCCGCTTCGAAATCTGCTGGTTCGACAGGCCGTCCGCCACCAGCTGGAGCACCTCCAGCTCCCGCTTCGTCAGCGCCTGCGCGGGCGTCCGCATCCGGTCCATCAGGCGCAGCGCCACCGCCGGGGCCAGCGCCGACTGGCCGGCCGCGGCCGTGCGCACGGCCGCCGCCAGCTCCTCCGGCGGGGCGTCCTTGAGCAGGTAGCCCGAGGCGCCGGCCTCGACCGCCGCGAGGATGTCCGCGTCCGTGTCGTACGTGGTCAGCACCAGCACCCGGGGCGCCCCGGGCCGGGCGGTGATCTCCGCGGTCGCCGCCGAGCCGTGCATGCCCGCGCCGAACTGGAGGTCCATCAGGACCACGTCGACCTGCCCGCCGGCGGCCAGCTCCACGGCACGCTCGGCGGTCGCCGCCTCCGCGACCACCGTGAAGTCCGGTTCCGTGTCCAGCACCGCGCGCAGCCCGGCCCGCACCACCGGGTGGTCGTCGGCCAGCAGCAGTCGGATCGTCATCGGGAGGCCTCCGGGTGGTCCGCGGCACCGGCGGTGTCCGCAGCGCTTGCGGCGTCTGCGGCGTCTGCGGGCAGCGGCAGGGTGACGGCCACGGCGGTGCCCTGGCCCGGCGCGGACTCCACGGTGAACAGCCCGCCCAGCGTCTCGGCCCGCGCCCGCATCGCCGGCAGCCCGAAGCCTCCGTCGCCGGAGGGGGCGCTGGCCGGTTCGAAGCCGGCCCCGTCGTCCACGACGTCCAGCGTCACCGAGGTGTCCATGAAGGTCAGGGTGATCTCGGCGCGTCCGGCCCCGGCGTGCCGCACCACATTGGCCAGGGCCGACTGCGCGATCCGCAGCAGGGCCACCTCGTACGGGGTGGGCAGCTCCCGCGGGGTGCCGCTGACCGAGAACCGGGCCTGCGGCGCCGAGGCGCACAGCCGCTCCAGCGCCGCGGCCAGCGAGCCCTGTTCCAGGTCGGGCGGGGTCAGCGCCCGCACGAACCGGCGCGCCTCGGCGAGGTTGTCCTGGGCGGCCTCCCGGGCGCGGCCGATGTGCTCCAGCGCCGGGGCGAGCCGCGGGTCCCGCTCGGGCAGCGCCCGCTCGGCGGCCCGCAGCAGCAGTTGGATGGAGGACAGCCCCTGGGCCAGGGTGTCGTGGATCTCCCGGGCCAGCCGCTCCCGCTCCGCCATGGTCCCGGCGTCGCGCTCGGCCGCGGCCAGCTCGGCCCGGGTGGTGATGAGCTCCTCGATCAGCTCGCGGCGGCGTTCGCTCTCCCGGTACAGCGCCTGGTAGCCGAGGACGGTCGCGACGGCCACGGCGGCGCCGAGCAGCGGCCCGAGGAAGGCGCCCGGCGTCACGGTGCCGCTGTGGGCGAGGAACGAGCCGATGGCCGCGCAGGCGGTCACGGCCACGGCCGCGATGCCCCAGCGCAGCCGCAGCAGGTGCAGCTCCAGGAAGTACAGCGGGAACGCGATCCACAGCCCGTCCGGGGACAGCACCAGCAGCCCCGCCCACACCGCGCCGAGCGCCGCGAGCCACACCCCCGCGGCCGCGGCCGATCCGCGTACGACGGGGGAGCGGGCGCCGGCCCCGTACACCGCGGCCAGCAGGGCGCAGACGGCGACCACCGCGCCCGCCGAGGGAACGGAGTCGGCGACGGCCCGCCCCGCGGCGAGCACGAGCAGGGCGACCAGCAAGGCGTGCAGGCACACCCGCAGGACGCGGGAGACCGGGGTGAAGGGGGTGCGAGGGGTGCGGGGGGTGAGGGGGCGGGAAGGTGACGCGTTCATGGCCCGACCAGGGTATGCGGGTCCCGGGCGGGCCCGGTCAATCGAAAGTTTGATGTCGGGATGCGTCCTTCGATACCAGGATCGCTCCCGTGGCGCGATGCCCGGCGGGCATGGGGGAGACCAAGGTGGGGGGCATGTTCGTCGCTTGGAGAGATCTGCGGTTCGCGAAGGGCCGCTTCGCGCTCATGGGCTCGGTGGTCCTGCTGATCACCCTGCTGGTCGGCTTGTTGTCCGGGCTCACCGCCGGCCTGGCCCGGGAGAACGTCTCGGCCGTCACCGGCCTGCCCGCCACCCACCTGGCCTTCGCCGAGCCGCCCGGGGACCAGAAGGTGTCGTTCACCCGTTCCCAGGTGTCGCAGAAGGCCTGGCAGGCCTGGCGGGACCGGCCCGGCGTGGGGTCGGCGCAGCCGCTCGGCATCCGGACCACCAACGCCGCCGCGGGTGAGCGCACCGCCGCCGTGTCCGTCTTCGGCGTGGACCCGGCCGGCCCGCTGGCGCCGCCCGCCGCCGGCCTGGGCCAGGGCCGGGTGGTCCTCGCCGAGAAGGCCGCGAAGGAGCTCGGGGGCCTCACCCCCGGCTCCCGGCTGAAGATCGGCCCGCTCGAACTGGCCGTGGCCGCCGTCTCCGGGACCGCCGCCTACAGCCACACCCCGGTCGTCTGGATGGACCTGAACGACTGGCAGCACATCGGCAACCCCGGCACCTCCCTCGACACCGCCGCGACCGTCGTCGCCCTGGACGCGCCCGACGCGTCCGGTGCCGCACTCGCCGCCGGCGACGCCGCCGCGGGCACCCGGGCCCAGACCATCGACGAGGCCCTCGGCGCCATAGGGTCCTACCAGGCCGAGAACGGCTCGCTCCAGCTGATGCGCGGCTTCCTCTTCGCGATCTCCGCCCTCGTCATAGGGGCCTTCTTCACCATCTGGACCATCCAGCGCGCCGGCGACATCGCCGTCCTGAAGGCGCTGGGCGCCTCCACCCCGTACCTGCTGCGGGACGCCCTCGGCCAGGCCGTGGCCATGCTGGCGATCGGCACCGGGCTCGGCACCGCGCTCGCGGCCGGCATCGGCGCGCTGATCAGCGGCGGCGACGTGCCCTTCGTCCTCGACGCCGCGACCGTCCTGGCACCCGCCGCGATCATGATCGTGCTCGGTGCGCTGGGCGCGGCCCTGTCCATCCGGCGGATCACCGCCGTCGACCCCCTGACCGCGCTCGGGAGCGCCCGATGACCCTCCTCGTCCACGACGTCACGCTCACCTACCCGGACGGCGAGAGCCGGCTGACCGCCCTCGACAAGGTCTGCCTGGAGGTGGCCGCGGGCACCCTGACGGCCGTGGTCGGGCCCTCCGGCTCCGGCAAGTCCAGCCTGCTCGCGGTCGCCGCCACCCTGGTCACCCCCGACTCGGGGCGGGTGGAGGTGGCCGGGCAGGACACCACGGTGCTCTCTCCCGCGCAGCAGGCGGCCCTGCGCCGCGAGAAGATCGGCATCGTCTTCCAGCAGTCCAACCTGCTGGCCTCGCTGACCGCGGCCGAGCAGCTCCAGGTGATGGCGCACCTGTCCGGCCGCCCCTCGAAGGCCCTGCGCCGCCGGGCCTTGGAGCTGCTGGACGCCGTCGGCATGGCCGACAAGGCGGACAAGCGTCCGCACCAGCTGTCCGGCGGCCAGCGCCAGCGGGTGAACATCGCGCGGGCCCTGATGAACGAGCCGGCGGTGCTGCTGGTCGACGAGCCCACCAGCGCCCTGGACCACGAGCGCGGCGCGGCCGTCCTGGACCTGCTGGTCACCCTCACCCGGCAGCGCGGCACGGCGACGGTGCTGGTCACCCACGACCGGGCCCACCTGGAGCGGATGGACCGCACGGCGACGATGACGGACGGCCGCCTCACGGTGGCCGCCCCGGCCGGCGGCCCGACGGCCGGCGCCACAGCCGCAGCGGCCGCAGCGGCAGCCGCCTCCGCCGCCGCTCAGCCGGCGGGGCGCGCCGACGGCGCGAGGTAGGCCCGCCAGTGGCGCTCCCCGGGCAGGTCGGGCAGCGGGTGGGGCCGCCAGCCCCGCGCCCACGGCGGCGCGGCGGCGCCGTCCACGACCAGCACGGCCGTGGGCAGCCGGGCCGCGAGGGCGGTGAGGCCCGCGGCGCTGATGCTGCCGTCGTGGCCGCCGTACACCTGGCGCGAGGCGCAGCCCGTGCGGTACGCGACCCGGACCGCCTCTTCGCCGCTGACGACGCACGGCGGCCGTACGCCCCGGCGGTGCAGCTCGGCCGCGACGGCGGTGAAGGCGGTACGCATGAGCCGGCTGCGGTCCGCCAGCGTGGCCGTGAGCAGCAGCTGGAGCGCGAGGTGCCCGGCCAGGGCCAGGCACAGCGCGGTACGGACGAGCAGGCGGCCGCGGGCCGGGCGCAGCAGCCGGGCCAGGCACAGCGCGGCGGGCAGCGCGAGCAGGGCGTACGCGGGCAGCAGGAAGCGCGGGGCGGCGTACCCGACCATCAGCAGGTAGGGCGCGGCCAGGGACAGTCCGGCCGCGGTGGCCGCCAGGACCGGCCGCAGCAGCTCCGTGCCGCGGTACGCGGCGACCAGCCCGCCCGCGACCAGCAGGGGCAGGGCGAGCCACCACAGCCCGGTGACCGGCTGGCTCCACGGCCCCTCGCAGGGGCGGCACAGGGTGCGGCCGCCGAGGGCGCGCAGGTGGTCCCAGAAGGCGGGGTGCCAGCCGAGCCCGCCCTGGATCTCGCCCGCCCGGTGCAGCCGGGCCAGGACGCCCCCGTGGCCCAGGTGCGCCTCGACCAGCCACGGCGCCGAGCCGGCCAGGGCGCCGGCCACGAGCACGGCGGGCAGGGCGGGCCGCCGCCAGGCCGGAACGGCCGCCGCGGCGCAGGCCAGGGGCAGGACCAGCCAGAAGGCGTCGGCGGGACGCATCAGCGCGGCGAGCGCCACGGCGGTGCCCGTCCCGGCGAGGGCGAGGCGGTCCGAGCGGTCGGCGGCGGCGCGCAGGAAGCAGCCGACGGCGGTCAGCGCCGCGAAGGCCACCCAGAGGTTGGGCATGGCCTGGGGCCCGTACGTCAGGGTGGGCCACAGCCCGGCGAACAGCAGGCCGGCGAGGGCGAGCACGGGGGCGGGCAGCAGCCGGCGCCACACCCACAGCGCGAGCAGCAGGGCGGCCGCCGCGAGCAGGGCCAGGTAGATCCGCAGCGCCAGGACGGAGGACGTGACGGCTGCGACGGGGGCGACGAGGTAGCTGATCCCGCGGGCGCGCGGGGCACTGAAGAAGGCGGCCGGGGCGTCCCGGGCGACCTGGCTGACGTACACGGTCTCGTCCCAGCCGAGGCCGGTGCCGGGTACGGCCAGGAGCAGTTGGGCGAGGGCGTAGACGGCGGCGACGGGCGCCAGCCATGTCAGGTCGCGCCGGCGTGCCGCCGGGTCCGCGGGCGGTGGGCGCAGGGCGCGCCCCGGCAGGGGCGCCGTGAGGGAGTCGCGGGCCATGGGCGGACCTCGGGGACCTCGGGGGAGACGCGGGCAGGTGCGCACCACGCTGCCCCGGCCGTCCCGGCCCCGCCACACGAGCCGTGCACCCGGCCCAACGCCGCCCGAACCCGGCCCGCCCCCGCCAGGGGCGCGGGGAACCGCGCGCCCGGCCACACAACACCCGCACGGCCCAGCTCACGGAGATGACGCCCCCCAGGGGCGCGGGGAACTGCGCGCTCAGCCAGTCACGGCCCGGGCCCGGCGCCCGGCCCGACGGCCGCGGTGCTGCCCGCCCGGCAGGGGCCGTCCCGGCATGCCGGTGCCCCGCCGGGTGGTTCCGGCGGGGCACGTCGGGCAGGAGGCTCGGGCTCGGCGAGGCCCCGCAGGGCCCCGGCTCAGGCGGGGCTCTGGGTCTGGAGCGCCACCGACAGCTCGGCCGCCACGTTCTGGAGGATCGGCACGATCGACGCGGTCAGGTCCTCGGTGACCCGGCCGGCCGGGCCCGAGATGGAGATCGCGGCGGCGGTCGGCGAGTTCGGCACCGACACGGCGAGGCAGCGGACCCCTATCTCCTGCTCGTTGTCGTCGACCGCGTAGCCCAGCTTGCGGACCTGCTCCAGGGCCTCGAGGAAGCCCTCGGGGGTGGTGATGGTCTTCTCGGTCGCGGCCGGCATGCCGGTGCGCGCGAGCAGGGCCCGTACCTCCTCGGCCGGGGTGTGGGCGAGCAGGGCCTTGCCGACGCCGGTGGAGTGGGGCAGGACGCGGCGGCCCACCTCCGTGAACATGCGCATGGAGTGCTTGGAGGGCACCTGGGCGACGTAGACGATCTCGTCCCCGTCGAGCAGGGCCATGTTGGCCGTCTCGCCGGTCTCCTCGACCAGCCGTGCGAGGTAGGGCCGCGCCCAGGTCCCGAGCAGGCGGGAGGCGGACTCGCCGAGGCGGATCAGGCGGGGGCCGAGGGCGTACCGCCGGTTGGGCTGCTGCCGTACGTAGCCGCACGCGACGAGCGTGCGCATGAGACGGTGGATGGTCGGGAGCGGCAGGCCGCTGGCGGTGGACAGCTCGCTGAGACCGACCTCGCCACCCGCGTCGGCCATGCGTTCGAGCAGATCGAAGGCGCGCTCGAGGGACTGGACGCCACCGCCGCCGGCGGTGGGCTTGGCGGAAGCGTCGGTGGTGCTGGCGCTGGACGTCGGCACGGCGCGGTCCTTTCGGTGCAGGCAGGCAAGGAAGCAGCCTACCGGTCGGCCGGCATCGGCCCCAGTGTCGGGGCGGTGCCGTCCTCGCCGGTCAGAGTGGGTTCGGCCGGTGGCGGAGGTGCTCGGGAAGTTACCGGGCCGGCCCGCCGTGGCGATAGCTACATTTTGGATGGTGAAATCTTAATTCCATGTCGTGGAAACATCCAAGTGCGGCCCCCGGCGTGTCGGTGCACCGTCCGGACACTCTTGACTGGGCCCCGGATCGACATGAAGACTCCGTCAACAGAACGTTGAATTTCGCTCTGTGGAAGTAGATGGGGAGGTTCCGGCGTGTCCGACGACGTGGAACTGGTACTGCGCTCGACTCGCGTCATCACCCCCGGGGGAACGCGCGCCGCTTCGGTCGCCGTCGCCGCCGGGAAGATCGTCGCCGTCCTGCCGCACGACGCCGAGGCCCCGGCCGGCGCCCGCGTCGAGGACTTCGGCGACGACGTCCTGCTCCCCGGCCTGGTCGACACCCACGTCCACGTGAACGACCCGGGCCGCACCGAGTGGGAGGGCTTCTGGACGGCCACCCGCGCCGCCGCGGCGGGCGGCATCACCACGGTCCTCGACATGCCGCTGAACTCGCTGCCGCCCACGACCACCGTGGACCACCTGCGCATCAAGCAGGACGTGGCCCGCGAGAAGGCCCACGTCGACGTCGGCTTCTGGGGCGGCGCCCTGCCCGACAACGTCAAGGACCTGCGCCCGCTGCACGACGCCGGGGTCTTCGGCTTCAAGTGCTTCCTCTCCCCGTCCGGCGTCGACGAGTTCCCGCAGCTCGACCAGGACCAGCTGGCCGCCTCCCTCGCGGAGATCAGCGGCTTCGGCGGCCTGATGATCGTGCACGCCGAGGACCCCCGCCACCTCGACTCCGCGCCGGTCGTACCCGGCCCGAAGTACGCCGACTTCCTCGCCTCCCGCCCGCGCGACGCCGAGAACACCGCGATCGAGAACCTGATCGCCCAGGCCCGGCGGCTGAACGCCCGCGTGCACGTCCTGCACCTGTCCTCCGGCGACGCGCTGCCGCTGATCGCCGCCGCCAAGGCCGAGGGCGTGGCGGTCACCGTCGAGTCCTGCCCGCACTACCTGACCCTGACGGCCGAGGAAGTGCCCGACGGCGCCAGCGAGTTCAAGTGCTGCCCGCCCATCCGCGAGGCCGCCAACCAGGACCTGCTGTGGGACGCGCTCGCCGACGGCACCATCGACTGCATCGTCTCCGACCACTCGCCCTCCACCGCGGACCTCAAGACCGCCGACTTCTCCACGGCCTGGGGCGGCATCTCCTCCCTCCAGCTGGGCCTGCCCGCCATCTGGACCGAGGCACGCAGGCGCGGCCGCACCCTGGAGGACGTCGTCCGCTGGATGTCCGCCGCCCCCGCCCGCCTGGCGGGGCTGGACCGCAAGGGCGCCATCGAGGCCGGCCGCGACGCCGACTTCGCGGTCCTGGCCCCCGAAGAAACGTTCACTGTGGACCCGGCCGAGCTCCACCACCGCAACCAGGTCACGGCGTACGCGGGCAGGACCCTGTACGGCGTCGTGAAGTCCACCTGGCTGCGCGGGCGGAAGATCGCCGACCACGGCACCCCGTCCGAGCCCACCGGCCTCCTCCTCGAAAGGCAGAACTGACCGTGGCAGCGATCCCTTCCTTCACCGGCAACGCGAACCCGTACGGGGGCGGCGACCCGTACGCCGACTACCGCACGGCCGAGTTCCCGTTCACCCAGTACGCGAACCTCGCCGCCCGTGAGCTGGGCGCCGGTGTCATCGCCGCCAACGACGAGTTCTTCGCCCAGCGCGAGAACCTCCTGGTCTCCGAGGCCGCGCACTTCGACCCCGAGGACTTCGGGCACAAGGGCAAGGTCATGGACGGCTGGGAGACCCGCCGCCGCCGCGGCGTCTCCGCCGAGCAGCCCTGGCCCACCGCCGAGGACCACGACTGGGCCCTCGTACGCCTGGGCGCCCCCGGCGTGATCCGCGGGATCGTCGTCGACACCGCCCACTTCCGCGGCAACATGCCGCAGGCCGTCTCCGTCGAGGGCGTCAACTGGGAGGGCGCGCTCGCCCCCACCCCCGAGGAGCTCCTCGGCGACGACGTCAAGTGGACCACCCTCGTCCCGCGCACCCCGGTCGGCGGCCACGCCGCCAACGGCTTCGAGGTGGACGTGGAGCAGCGCTTCACGCACCTGCGCGTCAACCAGCACCCCGACGGCGGCATCGCCCGCCTCCGCGTGTACGGCGAGGTCCTCCCGGACCCGGAGTGGCTCCGGGCCCTCGGCTCCTTCGACGTCGTGGCCCTGGAGAACGGCGGCGCCGTCCAGGACGCGTCCAACCGCTTCTACTCCCCGCCGGCCAACACCATCAACCCGGGCCGCTCCCGCAAGATGGACGACGGCTGGGAGACCGCCCGCCGCCGCGACAACGGCAACGACTGGATCCGCTACCGGCTGGTCGCCGAGTCGGAGATCCGCGCCGTCGAGATCGACACCGCCTACCTCAAGGGCAACTCGGCCGGCTGGGCCTCCCTGTCGGTCAAGACGGGCGAGGAGGGCGAGTGGACGGAGTTCCTGCCCCGCACCCGCCTCCAGCCCGACACCAACCACCGCTTCGTGCTGGACACCCCGGCGGTCGGCACCCACGTCCGGATCGACATCTTCCCCGACGGCGGCTTCTCCCGGCTGCGCCTGTACGGCTCCCTGACGGAGACCGGCGCGGCCGCGCTCGCCGCCCGCCACCAGGAGCTCGGCGGCTGATCCGGTGGCGGGGCGGCCGACGCCGCCCCGCGTAAGACTCCCTGAGGCCGAGATCCTCGGGGACCACTGGGGTCCCCGACCGCCCCCGGACAGCCCGCGAGGCGCACCGGAGCATCCCGACCCGGCGCGCCCCGTCGGCGTTCCCGGGCCCGCGAGGCCGACTCCTGGTTTCCCGGGCCGCGAGGCCGACTCCTGGCTCCGACTACCTGCATCGCCTGAACAGCACTGCCCCCTCTCGCCTTCGGGCGGGAGGGGGTGCCTTCGCGCGTTCTTCAGTCGAGTTCCGCAAGCATGTCCACCAGGGCCCGGCCTTCCGGGGCACCCTTCCGGAGCAGCAGGCCGCCCACCTTGTGCAGCTCGCCCCACGCGTGGGGCCGACCGACCTCGGAGGCATCGGTGAGGATGCCGGTTGCAGTCGTCAAGGCTGCTTCTGGTTCCCCAGCGCCCGCATATGCGTGGGCAAGGCACGCCCCGTACCAGGCGCGGTCACGGCGGAACCCGGTGGCGAACCCGGCCAGGCCGTCCGTCAGGTTCCTGATCGCGTTCGGCCAGTCCCTCAGGTGCAGGTCGGCCATGCCGCGCTGTGCCGCGAACCAGGGCTCATCGTAGAAGTACAGCCAGGGCGGGACGTCGACGGCGTTTGCGATGATCAGCTGCGCTTCATCGAGGCGACGGTACGCCGAGTCTCTGTCTCCGTCGAGGGCATGGCCTCGGCCGGCCATCTGTACGGCCATGGCTCGGGTTCCGTCGCTCGCCCCCTCCGTCGAGGCCGCGGCCTCCCCGAGGCGGATGGCGCGCCGGGCGCGGCCCTGGGACCAGGCGAGGTGGGCTTTCATGCTCATGGTGGTGGCGGCCATGTCGCCGTACCCGGATTCGAGGGCCCAGTCGTAGGAGCGGTCGAACCAGGCCAGTGCCAACGCCGCGTTGTCCTGGTCCTGGGCCATCCACGCGAGGAACTGCGCGTACTCGGCCATCACCTTCACGAGCCTGTCGGCGAGCGGGCCGCGCGCCTGCTCGTAGAGTCCGGCCACAGCTTCGAACTGCTTGGTCACCACCGCGTTCATGACCCGCGAGCCGAGGGTGTCCTCGGCCCGGCGGTGCTCCGCCAGCAGGCGTTCCATCGCGGCGAGCGAGGATGCGTCCAGCCGCATCCCGGACGCGGTGACCCGCTCCAGGCGCTCGGTTTCCGGATCGGTCACCAGGCCGCCCGGCAGGGCCAGCGAGGGCAACGGCATCCCGGCGCCCGCTCCACCAAGGAGTTCGGCCGGGATGCGGAGGCCATCGATGATGCGCTGCCGGACCTCAACGGAGGTCACCGCGCGCCGCCTGTTCTCGATCGCGGAGATGTCCGGCTGTGCCAGGCCGACGAGGGCACCGAGCTTGCTCTGGCTACTGCGGGTCGCCTTCCGCCACCTCTTCAGCAGCGTCGGCCAGTCCTCCGTTGCTGCGGCTGCGCGTAGGTCGGGGTGTACCCATACGTCCAACTCCGGCTCCATCCTTGGAATATAGGACGGCCCTATAGGGCCCGGCAGTGGATTGGGCCGACAGTCAGCCGACATGGTGGTTGCACAGCAGGGGCGCACGCCGGTGCCAAGGGCGCACTCGCCAGTCCTGCTCTATCACCCGCTGACGACGGTAGGGAGCCCCGGCATGGGCACGTTGCAGGACCAGACAGAAGCGACCGCCCTGATCGCCCGAGCGCTCGCCCCGTACGGGGATCGGCCCGGCCCGGAGGGCGTCGCGGCGCTCACCGACAGCCTGATCACGTGCGGGCAGAGGCTCCACGATGCTCTCTCCGGGACACCTTCGGGGCAGCGCCCCGTCGGGGCGTTCGAGGCCCTCGCTGAGTGGGAGTACTTCGCGGCGGTCGGCCCGCTGGGGTCCGGCCCCCACGCGAACTGGAACCACGCCCGCGGCCTCGCCAGGATCATCCGGCAGCTCATGCGCGCACTGGAGCACCCGGCCGAGGCGAGCGCGTCGTGACCCGGCGCGTCCTCGAAGGCCTGTACGTCGTCGTCCTGCTCGCGATACTCGGCCTGCTCGTCGCCGGCATCGCGCGCGCCTGAGCCCCGACCCCACCCCTCGCCCCCAGCCGGGGCTACTCGCGTACCAGGTGCGAGGGGGGACGCCGATCGCGTCGGCGATGGGATCGGGGAGGCGGGGAGGCCCTGCAGCGGTACACAGCCGTCCCGGCCGTCGCCGAGTGGCTCGACGCGTACCGCACCACCACGGTCAGCAGCCAGGAGGAGAAGTTGACCACCCCCAGCACCGGCACGGACGCGGTGATCCGCGCCCACGGGCCGGGCCGGGTCCCCGCCCTGCTCGCCCTGCCCACCAACGACCGCGGCCGCCGGCTCTAC
This sequence comes from Streptomyces sp. NPDC043854, assembly GCF_056436005.1. Taxonomy (NCBI): domain Bacteria; kingdom Bacillati; phylum Actinomycetota; class Actinomycetes; order Kitasatosporales; family Streptomycetaceae; genus Streptomyces; species Streptomyces sp. NPDC043854. The sequence continues at coordinate 37,506 of NZ_JBWKDK010000006.1, read as the reverse complement.
TCCAGGCTGGGCTACGAGTACGCCGGCCCGTACCGCAGCACCCCCGACGGCCCGGTGTTCGACCTGCTCCTGCTCCGTGTCGGACCGGTCCCCTGACTATGCCGCGTGGCCGCCGTCCACGGAGAACTCGGCGCCGGTCACGTACGCGGCCTGCTCGCCCGCCAGGAACGCGACCACCGCCGCGACCTCCTCGGGCCTGCCGAACCGCCCCAGCGCCGTCAGGTCGCTCTGCGCCTTCGCGAACGGGCCGTCGGCCGGGTTCATGTCGGTGTCCACCGGCCCGGGCTCCACGAGGTTCGCCGTGATGCCGCGGCCGCCGAGCTCGCGGGCCAGCGCCCGGTTCAGGCCGGCCAGCGCCGCCTTGCTCATCGTGTACAGGGTGCCGCCCGGACCCGGGACCCGGCGGGCCATGCAACTGCCGATGGTGATGATCCGGCCGCCCGCGCCCATCCGTTCGGCCGCGGCCTGGGCCGCCAGGAACGCGCCGCGCACGTTGACCGCGAGCACCCGGTCCACATCGGCCAGGGTCAGCTCGGCCAACGGGCGGATCACCCCGATGCCCGCGTTGTTGACCAAGACGTCGAGCCGGCCGAGGGCGTCGGCGGCCCACTCGACGGCGCCCGCCGCCTCGCCCGCGTCCCCGGCATCGGCGCGTACGGCGTATGCCCGGCGTCCCAGCTCCTCGATCCGCCGCACCACCTCGGCCGCCCCCTGCTCGTTCCCGGCGTAGGTGATCGCGACGTCCGCGCCCTCCTCGGCCAGCCGCAGCGCGATCGCCGCGCCGATGCCCCGGCTGCCGCCGGTGACCACAGCGGTCCTGCCGTTCATGGCCCCTCCTCGTTGTTGGTTGCCTGTTCAACGAGTCCCATGGAAGCGGGGCGGCCGGGCCGGTGCTGGCGGGAATCCGACCTGGCGTTCCGCGCGGCCGGGGAGCCGTCAGGAGGCCCGCCAGACCGTCATGTCCGCGGTGAGGAAGCCGGGTACCCGCGGCACCGCCGCCGTCGACTTCGTCTGGACCACCAGCAGCGCGATGTCCCCCGAGGGGTGCTTGACGCAGATCTCGCTGCCGGCCGCGACCGCGGCCAGCGGCAGCCGGCGCTGCTCGGCGTCGCCGAAATCGGCACGGCCGAGGAGGGCGCGGCAGTCCTCGAAGGAGGCACCCTGCTTGGCGAACGCCAGGTTCATCACGCTGGTATCGCTCACCAGGGAGCAGGCACCCTCGTACTTGCCCCCGTCGCAGGTGAAGCGGATGTCGCCCTTGGTGTTCTCCTGCCGCGTGGGCTCCTTGATGTTCACCGACGTCTTGTCGTCCAGCCACTGCTGTGTGTACGCAGTCGGCTTCGGCGGCCCGGACTTGTTCGCCTGGGGCTGCGACGGGCCCGACGTCCCGCCGCCTGCGGTGCTGCTGCCGTCGCCGCTGCCCGTGCCCTTGCCGGTGCCCGTGGCCGTTCCGGGTGCGCCGGACGCCGGGCCGCCCCCCGCCGATGCGCCCGGCTTCGTGCTGTCCGATGCCGTCCTGGCCGAGGACCGGTCGCGGTACGCGTCCAGGGCGTTCGAGATGGTCCAGGCTCCTGCGCCCAGGGCCACCGCGCCGACCACGGCCACGGCCGCGATCAGCGCCCTGCGCCGGCGGCGGGCCTTCTCCTCCTCCGGCCCGGCCGGTTTCGTCGTCAGCGCCGGCGGCGCCCAGGGCGAGGGCGGGGCCGCCAGCGTACGGACCGGGGTGGGGTCCGCCACCGGAGCCGGGATCTCCACCTCCGGGCCCGTGATCTCCCGCCACACGGCCGGGCCGCCGCCTGCGTCGGCGTCCCCGCCCAGCCGCTTCCGGCACCACTCCACGATCTCCGCGGGGGTGGCCCGGTCGGCCGGATCGGCGGCCAGGCACCGGCTGATCAGCGGACGCAGCGCCTCCGGCACCGCCTCCAGGTCGGGCTCCTCGTGCACGATCCGGTACAGCACGCTGACCGAGGGGCCGTCGCCGTACAGCGGCCGGCCCAGGGCCGCGAACGCCGCCGTCTGCCCCAGTGCGAACACGTCGGTGGCCGCCGTGACCTCCGCCCCGGACGCCTGCTCGGGGGCCATGTAGGTCGGCGTGCCGACCGCAGCGCCGGTGGTCGTGTGCCGGGTGATGCCCGAGGCCAGCGAGATGCCGAAGTCGATCACACGCGGCCCGTCGGCGGCCAGCAGCACGTTCGACGGCTTCATGTCGCGGTGCACGATCCCCGCGTCGTGGATGACCTGCAGCGCCTCGGCCACGCCCGCCACCAGCCAGAGCACGGCCGGCACCGGCAGCGGTCCGCGCCGGGCGACGGCGTCGGCGAGCGAGGGACCGGGCACGTACAGCGTGGCCAGCCAGGGCGGCGTGCCCTCGGCGTCGGCATCGATCAGTTCGGCCGTGTAGGCGCCCCGCACCCGGCGCGCCGCCTCCACCTCCCGGTGGAAACGCCGGCGGAAGGCGGGGTCCCCGGCCAGCTCCGGCCGGACCACCTTGATCGCCACCGGGCGGCCGCCCTGGGTGTGCGACAGGTAGACCCGCCCCATGCCGCCCGCACCGAGCCGGGCGGCGAGCCGGTAGCCCGCCACCACCTGCGGATCATCCGCCTGGAGCGGCTGGAACACCTCGGCCGCGCTTCTCATGGGTCTTCCCCCCTGCTGTTCCGCCGATCAACAGATGAGTTGATCAACGAGAGAGCTTAAGCGGCGGGCGGTGGCGCGAATCCGAGGGGAGTCCGTGCGCGCCGCGGCGACGAGTCCGGGGCGGAGCGGGAGTCTGAACCGGTGCAACGGCGGCAGCCGCAACCGACCGCGATCCAGGAGCGCAGAGCCATGGGCAAGCTGACCCTCACCACCTTCCTCACCCTCGACGGCGTGATGCAGGCCCCCGGCGGACCGGACGAGGACCGCCGCGGCGGGTTCGAGTACGGCGGCTGGGTGGTGCCGTTCTTCGACGACGCCGCGGGCGAGTTCATCAACGAGACCTTCGACCGGGCCGGGGCGTTCCTGCTCGGGCGCCGGACGTACGAGATTTTCGCCGCGTACTGGCCGCAGAAGACCGACCCGGCGGACCCGATCGCGAGCCGGCTGAACAGTCTGCCGAAGTACCTGGCCTCGACCACCATCAAGGACCCGGAGTGGGCCGGCACCACCGTCGTCGACGGAAACGAGCTCCAGAGCGAGGTCGTACGGGTCAAGGACGCCCTGGAGGAGGGCCGGGAGCTCCAGGTGCACGGCAGCGGGCTGCTCGCCCAGTGGCTGCTGGCGCGGGACCTGGTGGACGAGATGAACCTGCTGGCGTTCCCCGTCTACCTGGGCGGCGGACAGCGGCTGTTCCCGACCGGCGGGCTGCCGACGGCCTGCGAGCTGGCCTCCTCGCGCACGACCCCGAACGGGATCGCCATCCACACCTACCGGCCGACGGGCCGCGCCTCCTTCGGCTCCTTCGACTGACACGGACGGGCGGGGGAGGCGGGGACGGGGTGACCGGGTCGGGGCGCGGGAACGGGATGCCACGGGATGCCGGCCCCACCCACGTCCGGCCCCGCCCCCGCAAAGCGATCGACCGGCATGATCGGCTCCGGTACGGTGGGGCCGCCCCCGTGCGAGCCGCCGAAGTCTCCACCCGCCCCCAGCCGTTGGAGACGAACCCCGGTGCCGCCGTCCCCCCTCCTCGACCGCCCCGCCGCCGCTGCCGCCCCCGCTGGCCGCGCCGCCCGCCTCACCCGCCGCGCCGACCTGCCCGTGCTGGCCGTCGCCGTGGTGTGGGGCGGCAGCTATCTCGCCGCCAAGGGGATCACCGCCGCCGACACCGTGATCGCCGTGCTCGTGCTGCGCTTCGCCCTCGTCCTGCCCGTGCTCGTCGTCGCCGGATGGCGGCGGCTGCGCGCCCTCACCCGCCGCCAGCTGCGCGGCGCGGGCCTGCTGGGCCTCGTCCTCGGCGGGGTCTTCGTCCTGGAGACGTACGGCGTCGTCCACACCTCGGCCACCAACGCCGGCCTGATCATCAGCCTCACCATGATCTTCACCCCGCTCGCCGAGGCCGCCCTCGCGCGGCGGGCCCCGTCCGGGGCGTTCCTCGCCGCCGCGGGCCTCTCCGTCGCCGGGGTCGTGCTGCTCACGCAGGGGGCCGGGTTCACCGCGCCCGGCCCCGGTGACCTGCTCATCCTCGGGGCGGCCCTCGCCCGTACCGTGAACGTGCTGCTCACGGCCCGGATGGCGGCCGTACGGGATGCCGACTCGCTGTCCCTGACCACCGTTCAGCTCGGCGCCGCCGTCCTGGTCTTCGCCGTCCTGGCCGCCCTGCCCGGCACCGGCGCGACCCCCTGGGCGGCGGCCGCCGCCTTCGGCCCCGCCGAATGGGCCGGACTCGCCTTCCTCTCCCTCTGCTGCACCCTGTTCGCGTTCTTCGTACAGATGTGGGCCGTACGCCGCACCTCGCCCTCCCGCGTGAGCCTGCTGCTGGGCACCGAGCCGCTGTGGGCGGCCGTCGCCGGCATCGCGCTCGGCGGCGAGCACCTCGGTCCGGCCGGCCTCGCGGGCGCCGCCCTCATCCTGGCCGGCACCGCCTGGGGCCGCCGCGCCGCAGCCGCCCGAACGGGCCGGGTCCGGGCCCGGGAGTGACCGGAAACCGCCGGGCCAGAGGATCAACTGCCGCCGTAGGGTGGCCACATGCCTCAACCGGACATCAGTGGGAACTCCCCGGACTTCCGCGCCGACCCGTACCCCTTTTACGCCGGGCTGCGGGCCGCCGGCCCCGTCCACCCCGTCGGGGTCTCGGCACCGGAGTACGAGCCCGGCTGGATCGTCGTCGGCCACGAGGAGGCCCGGCAGGCCCTGAACCACCCGGACCTGTCCAAGGACTGGAGCCGCAGCCTGCCGGACGTCGCCCGCACCGCGGCCAACCTCAACATGCTGGAGTCCGACCCGCCCCGGCACACCCGGCTGCGCCGCCTGGTCGCCCGCGAGTTCACCACCCGCCGCGTCGAGGCCCTGCGCCCCCGCGTCCAGCAGATCACCGACGAGCTCATCGACGCGATGGCCGCCCGGCCGCAGCGCACCGCCGACCTGGTCGAGGCCGTCGCCTTCCCGCTGCCCATGACGGTGATCTGCGAGCTGCTCGGCGTCCCCGACCTGGATCGGGACCGTTTCTCCTACTGGTCCAAGGAGGTCGTCGCCCCCTCTGGCGACACCCCGGACATGCAGGCCCACCGGGAGCTGAGCCTCTACCTCGGGGAGCTCGTCGCGAGCAAGGCCGAGGACCCCGGGGAGGACCTGCTGAGCGCCTTGATCCGCACCCGGGACGAGGACGGCGACTCGCTCTCCCCGGACGAGCTGATCGGCATGGCCTTCCTGCTGCTGATCGCCGGCCACGAGACCACCGTCCACCTCGTCGCCAACGGCATCCGCGCCCTGCTCGCCCACCCCGACCAGCTCGCCGACCTGCGCGCCGACTACGACGGCCTCCTCGACGGGGCGGTCGAGGAGGTGCTCCGCTACGACGGCCCCGTGCAGAACGCCACGTACCGCTACGCCCGCCGGGACGTGGAGCTCGGCGGCACCGCCATCCCGGCCGGGGCCACCGTCCTGGTCTCGCTGGCCGCCGCCGACCGCGACCCCGGCCGCTACCCGGCCCCCGACACCTTCGACATCCGGCGCGCCCCGCAGGGCCACCTCGCCTTCGGCCACGGCCTGCACTTCTGCCTCGGCGCCCCGCTGGCCCGGATGGAGGGCCGGATCGCGATCCGCGGCCTGCTGGAACGCTTCCCCGGCCTGGCCGAGGACCCCGACGCCGGTCCGCCGGTCTGGATCGGCGGAAGCCTGATGCGGGGCGTGACCCGGCTTCCGGTGCGCTGGTAGCGGCGGCCCATGCGCCCCCGCGTCCGGCCGTCACGGGTCCGGCCGTCACGGGTCCGGCCGTCACAGGTCCGGCAGCTCCGCCATGGCCACCCGGCGGCGCTCCCGCCGCGACAGCTCGCAGGCCTCCGCCACCCGCAGCGCGGCCAGCGCCTCCCGGCCGTCGCAGGGGTTGGGGCCCTCGCCGCGGACCAGCCGGACGAACGCCGCGATCTCGGCCTCGTACGCCGGGGCGAACCGCTCCAGGAACCCCGCCCACGGCTTGGCGGCCGGGGGCGGGCCGTGCGGTTCCGTCGAGGCGATCGGCGTACGGTCGTCCAGCCCGGAGGAGACCTGGTCGAGCTCCCCGGCCAGCTCCATCCGCACGTCGTACCCGGCCCCGTTGCAGCGCGTGCCCGTACACGTCACCAGGGTGGAGTCGTCCAGCGTCAGCACGGCCGCCGCCGTGTCCACGTCACCCACCTCGCGGAACCGCGCCGGGCCGGCGTCCGAGCCGGTCGCGTACACGTCCGCCACCTCCCGCCCGGTCACCCAGCGGATCATGTCGAAGTCGTGCACCAGGCAGTCCCGGTACAGGCCCCCGGACGCCGCCAGGTACGCGGCGGGCGGCGGCGACGGATCGGCGGTCATCGTCCGTACGGTGTGCAGCCGGCCCAGCGCTCCGGAGCGCACCAGCTCCCGCGCGGTCCGGTAGCCCGCGTCGAAGCGGCGCATGAAGCCCAGCTGGAGCACGCCGTCCGCGGCGGCCACCTCGCGGAGCACCGCCAGGGTCCGGGGCAGGTCGGCGGCCAGCGGCTTCTCGCAGAACACCGGCAGCCCGCCGCGGACGGCCCGCAGCACCAGCTCCGCGTGCCCGTCGGTGGAGCAGGCCACGACGACGGCGTCCACGCCCCAGGTGAAGACCTGGTCCACGGAGGGCGCGGCCGTGGCCCCCAGCCGGTCGGCGAGCCGTACGGCCCGCGCGGGATCGGCGTCGGCGAGCAGGAGCGAGCCGGCGTCCGGGCGGCGGGCCAGTGCCGCCGCATGGAAGGAGCCGATCCGCCCTGTTCCGATCAGCCCGATGCGCATGCACTCAACCTGGCCCGCCCGGCGGAGGCTGTCAATCCGCATGACGGCAGCCGGAGGGCCCGGAGGCCTCGGGAAGCCCCCGATGGCCTCACATGCGCCACTGTGGCGGATACTGGGCGGCTGAAACCGGAATGACCGCTTTGATATCGGCGGACCGGACCGCAGGGGTGCGGACCGCGCAAGAGCGGACCGCAGAAGAGCACGGTATGAGGGAAGGGCGCGCAGACGTGGCCAGGACAGGGACAGGGGTACGCGTCGTGGGCGCCGTGCTCGCGGCGGTACTGGGGGCCTCCCTCGCGGGCTGCAGCAGCACGGGCGGCAAACGCGCCGAGGAGCGGGCGAAGGCCGCCGCGGCGGGCCGGCCCGCCGTGTCCACCCCCCGCTGGACCTTCGCGATGATCACCCACGCGGGCGACGGGGACACCTTCTGGGACATCGTCCAGAAGGGCGCCAAGGAGGCCGCCGCCAAGGACAACATCAACTTCGTCTACGCCCACGACGACCAGGCGCAGCAGCAGGCCCAGTTCGTGCAGAACGCCATCGACCAGAAGGCCGACGGCATCATCGTGAGCCTCGCCAAGCCCGAGGCCCTCAAGGACGTGATCGGCAGGGCCGTCAAGGCCGGCATCCCGGTCATCACCGTCAACTCCGGCTCCGCGCAGTCGGCGGAGTACGGCGCCCTGACCCACATCGGGCAGGACGAGCAGGTCGCGGGCGAGGCCGTCGGCACCGAGCTGACCAAGCGCGGCCGCACGAAGACCGTATGCGTCCTGCACGAGCAGGGCAACGTCGGACACGAGCAGCGCTGCGCCGGAGCGAGGAAGACCTTCGGCGGCACCATGGAGAACCTGTACGTCGAGGGCACCAACATGCCCGCGGTCCAGGCCGCCGTCCAGGCCAAGCTCCAGGCCGACCCGTCCGTCGACGCGATCCTCACCCTCGGCGCCCCCTTCGCGCCGACCGCCGTCAAGGCCAAGGAGGCCGCGGGCAGCAAGGCCGAGGTGGACACCTTCGACCTGAACGAGTCCGTCGCCCGCGACCTCAGGTCCGGGGCCCTCGGCTTCGCCGTCGACCAGCAGCCCTACCTCCAGGGCTACGAGGCCGTCGACCTGCTGTGGCTCCACCGCTACAACGCGGACGTGCTCGGCGGCGGCCGCCCGGTGCTCACCGGGCCGCAGATCGTCACCGGCGCCGAGGCCGCCAAGCTGGAGGAGTACATCAAGCGGGGCAGCCGATGACCGCGCTCGCCCCCGCTCCGGCACCCGGCCCGGCGCCGGCCCCGGGCTCCGGCTCCGGCTCCGGCGACGAGCGGCTCGTGCCCGCCTCCCTGCTGCGCCGCCTGCTCGGCCGCCCCGAGCTGGGCGCGGTCGCCGGCGCCGCCGCCGTCTTCGTCTTCTTCTCCTTCGCCGCCCCCAGCTTCCTCCAGACCTCCAGCCTCAGCACGATCCTGTACGCGGCCTCCACCATCGGGATCATGGCGGTCCCGGTGGCGCTGCTGATGATCGGCGGCGAGTTCGACCTCTCCGCCGGCGTCATGGTCACCACCGCGGCCCTGGTCAGCTCGATGTTCAGCTACCAGATGACCGCCAACGCGTGGGTCGGCGTCGGGGTGTCCCTGCTGGTCACCCTGGCCATCGGCTTCTTCAACGGGTTCATGCTGACCCGCACGAAGCTGCCGAGCTTCATCATCACGCTCGGCACCTTCCTGATGCTCACCGGCCTCAACCTCGGCTTCACCAAGCTGATCGGCGGCACCGTCTCCACCAAGAGCGTCTCCGACATGGAGGGCTTCCCCTCCGCCCGCGCGCTCTTCGCCTCCCAGTGGACCGTGGGCGCGGTCACCCTCAAGGTCACCATCCTGTGGTGGGTCGCCCTGGTCGCCGTCGCCACCTGGATCCTCCTGCGCACCCGCGCCGGAAACTGGATCTTCGCGGTCGGCGGGTCGGCGGACGCGGCCCGGGCCGTGGGCGTCCCGGTCGTGAAGACCCGGATCGGCCTCTACATGGGAGTCGCGCTGTGCGCCTGGATCTCCGGGCAGCACATCCTCTTCTCGTACGACGTCGTCCAGTCCGGCGAGGGCGTCGGCAACGAGCTGCTGTACATCATCGCGGCCGTCATCGGCGGCTGCCTGCTGACCGGCGGCTACGGATCCGCGATCGGCGCGGCCGTCGGCGCCTTCATCTTCGGCATGACCAGCAACGGCATCGTCTACGCCCAGTGGAACCCGGACTGGTTCAAGTTCTTCCTCGGCGCGATGCTGCTGCTGGCCGTGCTGCTCAACGCATGGGTCCGCAAGCGGGCGGAGGCACGGGCATGAGCACGCCCCTCGTGAAGCTGACCGGCGTCGGCAAGTCCTACGGCACCATCCGCGCCCTCCGGGACGTCTCCCTGGAGGTCTCCGCCGGCGAGATCACCTGCGTCCTCGGCGACAACGGCGCCGGCAAGTCCACCCTCATCAAGATCATCGCGGGGCTGCACCGGCACGACGCCGGCACCTTCGAGATCGAGGGCGAGGAAACCGCCCTCGCCAACCCGCGCGCCGCCCTCGACCGCGGGATCGCCACCGTCCACCAGGACCTCGCCGTCGTCCCGCTGATGCCCGTCTGGCGGAACTTCTTCCTGGGCTCCGAACCCACCCGGGGCCGCGGCCCCTTCCGCCGCCTCGACGTGGACCTCATGCGCGCGACCACCCGCGCCGAGCTGCTGCGCATGGGCATCGACCTGCGCGACGTCGACCAGCCGATCGGCACCCTGTCCGGCGGCGAGCGGCAGTGCGTGGCCATCGCCCGCGCCGTCCACTTCGGCGCGAAGGTCCTCGTCCTCGACGAGCCCACCGCCGCCCTCGGCGTCAAGCAGTCCGGTGTGGTCCTCAAGTACGTCGCGGCCGCCCGCGACGCCGGCCTCGGCGTGGTCCTCATCACCCACAACCCGCACCACGCCCACCTGGTCGGGGATCGCTTCGTCCTGCTCAAGCGCGGCACCATGGCAGGCAGCCACACCCGCGGCTCGATCACCCTCGACGAGCTCACCCGGCAGATGGCCGGCGGCTCCGAGCTGGACGAACTGAGCCACGAGCTGGAGCGAGTGGCAGAATCGGACCGGCACCCCGCATCCGACGCCGCCGCAGACGGCACCGCACACGGCACCACCGCACCCTGAGGGACGACACGACTCGATGAGCACGTACCGGGACTTCACGCTCACCCACCGGGGGTCGGCGCGGGGCACCGTCCTGCGGACCATCGGGACCCGTGAGCGCCGGTCGCACCTGACCGCCCCGCGCGTCCCCACGGTCGGCATCGACATCGGCGGCACCAAGGTCATGGCGGGCGTCGTCGACGCCGACGGCGTGATCCTGGAGAAGATCCGGACCGAGACCCCCGACAAGTCCAAGAGCCCCAAGGTCGTCGAGGACACCATCGTCGAGCTCGTCCTGGATCTGTCCGACCGGCACGACGTCCACGCCGTGGGCATCGGGGCGGCCGGCTGGGTCGACGCCGACCGCTCCCGCGTCCTCTTCGCCCCCCACCTGGCCTGGCGCGACGAACCGCTGCGCGACGCCCTCCAGTCCCGCCTCGCGGTCCCGGTCATGGTCGACAACGACGCCAACACCGCCGCCTGGGCGGAATGGCGCTTCGGCGCCGGCCGCGGCGAGGACCACCTCGTCATGATCACCCTCGGCACCGGCATCGGCGGCGCCATCCTCGAGGGCGGCCAGGTCAAGCGGGGCAAGTTCGGCGTCGCCGGCGAGTTCGGCCACATGCAGGTCGTCCCCGGCGGCCACCGCTGCCCCTGCGGCAACCGCGGCTGCTGGGAGCAGTACAGCTCCGGCAACGCCCTGGTGCGCGAGGCCCGCGAGCTGGCCGCGGCCGACTCCCCGGTCGCGCACGACATCATCGCCCGGGTCGGCGGCAACATCCCCGAGATCACCGGACCGCTGATCACCGAGCTCGCCCGCGAGGGCGACGCCATGTGCGTCGAGCTGCTCGAGGACATCGGCCAGTGGCTCGGGGTGGGCATCGCCAACCTCGCCGCCGCCCTCGACCCCTCCTGCTTCGTCATCGGCGGCGGCGTCAGCGCCGCCGACGACCTGCTGATCGGCCCCGCCCGGGACGCCTTCCGACGCCACCTCACCGGCCGCGGCTACCGGCCCGAGGCCCGCATCGCCAAGGCCCAGCTCGGGCCCGAGGCAGGCATGGTCGGCGCCGCCGACCTCGCCCGGCTCGTCGCCCGCCGCTTCCGCCGCGCCACGCGCCGGCGCGTCGAGCGGTACGAGCGCTACGCGCAGCTCGGCCGGCGCGCCACCCCACGCCCCGAGGACCAGGAAACGCAGTGACACCCCCCACCCTGCCCCGCCCGGCGTCCGCCACCGACGAGGCGGCGTCGCCGGCCCCGGCCGAGGACCGCAAGCGCGTCGTCCGCCGCCGCTGGATCACCGCCATCATCATCCTGCTGCTGATCGGCGTGCCCGCGGGCTACCTCGCCGTCTCCGCCCAGCAGAGCCGCGCCAGCGGCCGCGACAAGGCCGCCAAGGTCGGCGCGACCAAGGTGCGCCCCGGCTGGCCCTCCCGGGTGCAGCGCAGCATCTACGACGTCCCCATCCCGCTCAAGGCCTGGCGGGTGGGCTTCCTCGAGACCAACAACTGGCACACCAGCCGGCTGTACGTGCAGTTCGCCGTCACCCCGGCCGAGCTGGACGCCTTCCTCGCGAGCCTCGGCACCAGCCGCTCCGCGCTGACCCCCGAGGTCTCCATCTCCGCGCACGACGCCGCCGTCGCCGGCTGGAGCTGGGGCCCGTCCAACAGCTGGTACGGGACCACCCTGGAGCAGCCCGAACCGCGCCCCACCCGCGATGTCACCGTCGACCTCACCGACCCGGCCAAGCCCCGCGTCTACGTGGTCTCCACCGCCGTCCCCTAACCGCCCGGCCCGGGCGGCTAGCCTGGGATCATGAAGCTCACCAAGCGGCTGCACTCCTGCGTCCAGGTGGAGAAGGACGGGCGCGTGCTCGTCATCGACCCCGGCGCCTTCAGCGAGCCCGACGCGGGCCTCGGGGCCGACGTCCTGCTCGTCACGCACGAGCACCCCGACCACTTCGACGAGGGCAGGCTGCGGGCCGCGCTCGACGCCAACCCCGCCGCCGGGCTGTGGACCCTGCGCAGCGTCGCGGACCGGCTGGCGCCCGCCTACCCGGGCCGCGTGCACACCGTCGGCCACGGCGACGCCTTCACCGCGGCCGGGTTCGAGGTGCAGGTGCACGGAGAGCTCCACGCCGTGATCCACCCGGACATCCCCCGGGTCACCAACGTCGGCTACCTCGTCGACGGCTCCCTCTTCCACCCCGGCGACGCGCTGACCGTCCCCGGCACCCCGGTGGAGACCCTGATGCTCCCCGTGCACGCCCCGTGGAACAAGATCGCCGAAGTGATCGACTATGTCCGCGAGGTCAAGCCGGTCCGCGCCATCGACATCCACGACGCCTACCTCGCCGACATCGCCCGGCCCATCTACGACACGGCCCTGGACAACCTGGGCGGCGCGCCGCACAGCCGGATGGCCGCGGGGGAGACCGCCGCCCTCTGAGCACCGGCCGGGTGTCGGCGCCGGGCGGTAGGTTGTCTGGTATGCGTATCGCCACCTTCAACGTCAACTCGATCACCGCCCGGCTGCCGCGGCTGCTGGCCTGGCTGGAGTCCTCCGGCACCGATGTGCTCTGCGTGCAGGAGACCAAGTGCACCGCCGAGCAGTTCCCCTTCGACGAGCTGCGCGAGCTGGGGTACGAGGCCGCCGTCAACGCCACCGGCCGGTGGAACGGCGTCGCCCTGGTCTCCCGGGTCGGCCTGGAGGACGTGGTCGCGGGCCTGGCCGGCGGCCCCGGCTACGAGGGGGTCCAGGAGCCCCGGGCGATCTCCGCGACCTGCGGCGGGGTCCGCCTGTGGTCGGTGTACGTGCCCAACGGCCGCGAGGTCGAGCACGACCACTACGGCTACAAGCTGGAATGGTTCCGCGCGCTGAAGGAGGCCGTCGCCGAGGACGCGGCCGGCCCCCGCCCGTTCGCCGTGCTCGGCGACTTCAACGTGGCCCCGACCGACGAGGACGTCTACGACGCGGCGGTCTTCGAGGGCCTCACCCACGTCACCCCGGCCGAGCGGGCCGCCCTGGAGGCGCTGCGCGCCGCCGGCCTGTCGGACGTGGTGCCCCGCCCGCTCAAGTACGACCGCCCGTACACGTACTGGGACTACCGCCAGCTCTGCTTCCCCAAGAACCGCGGCATGCGCATCGACCTGGTCTACGGCAACGAGCCCTTCACCAAGGCCGTCAAGGACGCCTACGTGGACCGCGAGGAGCGCAAGGGCAAGGGCGCCTCCGACCACGCCCCCGTCGTCGTGGACCTCGAGCTCGACGCGTAGCGGCGGATCCAGGCGCGCCCTGTGGCCAGTCGGGCGCCGCGGTGCCAGGCTGGGCCGTATGAACATCCCCTTCCTGGACCACTGGCTCAACCGGAACGACACGGAACGGGGTGCGGGACTCGCCGCCGCCCTCGCGCAGGACCCCGAAGGCATCGGCGAGTTGTTCTCGGAATGCGAGATGCTGCGCGCCCAGGCCCGCGCGGCAGGACTCGAACTCGACGAGACCCCGGCCTCCTTGGAGGCGCTGGACCAGCTGATGCCGCGCTGGCGCCGGGACCCCGAGCTCGCGCCCTGGCTCGGCAACGACGCGGGCCTCTACCTCGGCACGGTGATCATCCGGACCCGACCGGGCACGAGCTGGCAGGTGCGCCCGGACGGGCAGCCGGTGATCGTGCTGGCCTCGGGCCGGGAGCTGAACGTGGTGGAGTGCGGGGTGTCCTGGGCGATGACCGGATCCCCCGAGCTCTCCCAGGTGTACGCCGAGGCCTCCGAAGGCGTCTGAGCGGCCTCGGGGAGGCCGCTCAGGACCGGCACCGGAATCGGAAACGGAGCCCGTATGGCCGTGGACATCGTCTTCGAGACCCACTCGCTCACCGAGGACAACGAACGGGGCATCGCCACCGGCCGGCTGCCCGGCAGGCTCTCCGCGGCGGGCCGGCGCCTCGCCGCCGAGCTCGGTGAACGCCGCCGTGACGACGGTCTCGCGGCCGTCTTCGTCTCGGACCTGCACCGGGCAGTCGAGACCGCCCGGATCGCCTTCGCCGGCAGCCCCGTCCCCGTGCACCGCGACCCGCGGCTGCGGGAATGCGACTACGGAGCGCTGAACGGCTGCCCGGTGGCCGACCTGGCCGGCCGCCGCTCCCGGCACATCGACACCCCCTTCCCCGGCGGCCAGAGCTACCGCCAGGTCATCGGGGCCACCGCGGACTTCCTCCGCGACCTGGCCGCCGCCCGCAGCGGACAGCGCGTCCTCCTCATCTCCCACTCGGCCAACAAATGGGCGCTCGACTGCCTCCTGCACGGCGCCTCGATCGAAGACCTGGTCGACGCCCCGTTCGGCTGGCGGGAGGGCTGGCACTACACCCTCCCCGAGGCCTGGCCGTCCGCGGAAGCCGCCCCCGGAGCGTCCGCCCCGGGCGTGTCGGCGCACGAAGTGGGGCCGTGGCCCGGATAGTTGAGCCCGACCTCGGCACACTGTGGAACAAGGGGGCGGGCAGGTCATGGCCGTCGACGCGCTGATCGAGCTGCGGGACGTGAACAAGCACTACGGGAAGCTGCACGTCCTGAAGGACATCAACCTCACCGTCGGCCGCGGGGAGGTGGTGGTGGTCATCGGCCCGTCCGGCTCCGGCAAGTCCACCCTGTGCCGGACCATCAACCGCCTGGAGACCATCGAGTCGGGCACGATCACCCTCGACGGCCGGCCGCTGCCCGCCGAGGGCAAGGACCTGGCCGCGCTGCGCGCCGAGGTGGGGATGGTGTTCCAGTCCTTCAACCTCTTCGCGCACAAGACGGTCCTGGCCAACGTCTCCCTCGCACAGATCAAGGTCAGGAAGCGCGGCAGGGCGGAGGCCGACCGGCGCTCCCGGGAGCTGCTGGAGCGCGTCGGCCTCGCCGACCAGGCCGAGAAGTTCCCCGCCCAGCTCTCGGGCGGCCAGCAGCAGCGGGTGGCCATCGCCCGCGCCCTGGCCATGGACCCCAAGGCCCTCCTCTTCGACGAGCCCACCTCCGCCCTCGACCCGGAGATGATCAACGAGGTGCTGGAGGTCATGCGGCAGCTGGCGGCGGAGGGGATGACCATGGTCGTGGTCACCCACGAGATGGGCTTCGCCCGCTCCGCCGCCAACCGCGTCGTCTTCATGGCCGACGGTGTGATCGTCGAGGACCGCAGCCCGGAGCAGTTCTTCACCGCCCCCGAGAGCGACCGCGCCAGGGACTTCCTCTCCAAGATCCTCAGGCACTGAGCTCAGCGCAGCGGGACCGCCACATAGGACGGGTCCGTGGTGGGGGAGGTGAAGGTGAGCTGGGCGCCGAAGGGGTTGTACTCCGCGTAGAGGGGGTCGACGGTGTCGATGACGAGGGCCATCCGGTGGCCGGCCGGGACGTCGTACGCCGTCGAGAACAGGTCCAGGTCCACGCCGAAGGCGCGGCCCGGGGTCTTGCCGTGGAAGGTGTACGGGGCGTGGGTGACCAGCTTGCCGATGCCGAGCGGGCCCACGTCGTACAGGTACGCGATGAAGGTGCCGTCGGACTTGGTGGGCGTGACGGTGGTGTGCAGCCGGGCCGTGCCGCGGACGTGCTTGTCGCTGCCGTACCGCTCCGACTGCCAGACGGCGGCGAAGGTGCGCGGCAGCAGCGGGACGGAGGCCATCGGCGGGATCTTGGCGAACTGGTCCAGGGCGCTGGAGAGGAGGACGACGCCGCCGTCGGCGCCGGTGTTGACGCCGGTGAACAGGTGCTCGGTGTCGTTCAGGGCGAGCTTCTCGGTGCCGGCCGCACCGACCGACTTCCAGTCGGCGTAGCCCTCGTAGCCCCCGCCGCTGCGGGTCTTGATCTGCACGGGGGCCTCGGTGTCCACCCCGTTGCGCTCGCCCTTGAGGTGGCGGTCGAACCAGCGGCGGGCGTTGGTCCAGGTGTCGTTGGGCAGCCCGAACAGGCCCGTGACTTCGGCGGTGGCGTGGTCGCCGGGGCGGAACTCCAGCCGCTTGGGGCCGGTCAGCTTCTCGAAGAAGGAGGCGTACTGGTTGGGCGGGAAGATGGTGTCGCCCCAGGCGTTGCCCAGCATGACCGCGGTGCCGTTGGCGTTGATCCGGTCGACCTGCTCCGACGCCGAGCGCACCCGGCCCCACTCGATCATCTCCTGCTCCCGGTCCAGGCGGGAGTTCATGAAGTCGGCGAGGATCCGGTCGAGTTCGGGGCCGGGGCGGCCCGTGGCGTGGCCCACGGCGCCGAGCAGGCCGGTGGCCTGGAGGTGCTGGGTGCGGCCGGAGTAGATGGACTCGATGAGGTCGGCCCAGCCGCTGAGCGCCACCACGGTCGTGATCCGCGGGTCGTGCGCGGAGGCGAGCAGGCTGATGCCCGCGCCGTACGAGAGTCCGCCCACGCCGATGCGGCCGGGGTCGGCGGGGGTGTGGGCCAGGGCCCAGTCGATGACGGCGGAGACGTCGGCGACGTCGGGCGGGCCGGCCACCTCGATCTGCCCGCCGGAGAGCCAGAAGCCGCGGGAGGCGTAACTGACCACGATGTAGCCGGAGTCGGCGAGCTTCTTCGCCTGGGCGATGTACTCGATCTGGGGCATGCCCCAGCTGCCGGGCAGCACGATCAGCGGGTACGTGCGGCCGGCCTCGGCGCGGGCCGGGGTGAACACGTTGCCCTTGAGGGTGGTACCGCCCGAACCCGGGATGTCGTGGAAGGCGAGCTCGGGCGAGCCCGCCGACGCGGTGGCTAAAGAGCCGGTGGGGGAAGGGGCGGAGGCCGCCGCCCAGGCCTGCTGGGGGGTCAGGCCCAGGGCGGCCACGGTCAGGGTGGCCGCCACGGCCGCCGCGGTGGGGGTGCGGACCATCGTGGGCTCCTTGCATGCGCCGATGTCGAAGTAACCCGACGGTAACCGGAGTTGCTTACCCTGGGTAACCCATCAGTGGGTTACGCGGTGGTAACGATTGATCGAATTCCCGGTGAGGTCGCGGTGTCCGCGGCGGCCACGTCCGCCGTGGCGGAGCGGTTGTTGCCGGTCAGCCGTTCTGGGCGGCGCCGTTCAGCGCGCTCTTGGCCTTCCACTCGTCCCAGGACAGGTTCCACTCGCCGTACCCGTTGCCGATGTCCGCCTTGCCCTTGGAGCCGTTTCCCGTCACCTCGACCGCGTCGCCGACCTGGGACGAGTCGAACAGCCACTTGGCGTCCGCGTCGCTCATCCCCACGCAGCCGGAACTGGCGTTGGTCCGGCCGAAGTACGTGGAGTTCCACGGCGCGGCGTGGATGTACATGCCCGACCAGGTCACCCGCATCGAGTAGTCGACCATCTTGTCGTAGGAGTCGCCCAGCCCCACGGTCTGGGAGTCCATCCGGATGGTGCCCTCCTTGGTCATCAGCACCATCTTCCCGGACCAGGAGGCCTTCTTGCCGCCGGGCGTGCCCGCCGAGACCGGGATCGTCTTCACCGTCTGGCCGTCCTCGACCACCGACATCCGCTTGCTGTCGAGGTCGACCTGGAGCCGGCGGTCCTTGCCGATCTTGAAGTTGGTGTCGTAGTCGCGCACGAAGTAGCCGCCGCCCTGGCCGGAGTCCACACCGTTGAGGTTCATCTCCACCTTCACCTCGGTGCCGGACTTCCAGTACTCCTTCGGCCGCCAGTCCACGCGGTCGTTGCCCGTGTAGTCCTTGAACCAGCCCCAGGAGCCCTCGGTGTTGTTCGAGGTGGTCACCTTCAGGTGCTTCTCCACCTCGGCCTTGTTCTTCACCGGGTTGTCGAAGACCAGCGAGACGGGCTGGGCGACGCCCACCGTGCCGCCCTTGCCGGGGATGATCGTGACCTTGTTCACCTTGTCCGCGGCCGCCGTCTTGAACTGGGCGTTCGCACTCTGGCTGTCCGTGTTCTGCGCCTCGACCCGGTAGTCCGTGCCCGGCGCCGCATTGCGCTCCGAGGTCCAGGTCCGGCCGTCGTCGGCTATCTTCCCGGGCAGCTCGCCGCCCTTGCCGTCGGACACCTTCACCTGGGCGAACTTGCCCGCGGCGAGCGTCACCTTCACCGGCTCGCCGGGCTTGGCCTGGTCGCCCGCGAGGTTCACGGAGATCGCCATGTCCGGCTTGTTCTTCTTCGGCTCCGCCTTGCCGATGACCTCGCCGCCGCCTCCGCAGGCGGTCAGCGCTGCGGCCATGAGTGCGGTGCCCGCCAGCATGGCGTGGCGGCGGTGTGCGAAACGGCGTGTGCGGCTCAACGAAATCCCTCCAAAGCAACGGTCGTCCGGATGGGGAGATGCGGACAGGGCGACTCCGGGTTGCACAATCCGCCGAAAAGATTCGGACTTTCTGCTGGTGGCATGGACTGCAGCGAAACGGTCATCGTTCTGTCACAAACGCCGCGCAGATCCGTCACGGACCCCTGGGAGAGTCCCGTACGACCCGCGCCGGACGTGCAGGAAGGCCGATCCGCCGTAGGCGCGCTGCTCGCGGCCCCCGCCCGCCACCAGCACCGGTACCAGGGCCGGGGCCACGGTGGGGACCAGCGCCGGGACCACGGCCGGAGCCGTGACCGGAACCGGGAGCCAGAGTTCCGTTCCCTGCCGACAGCCGAACACCGCTCCTTTCTTTCCCGGAACCGGAATGCAATTTTCTCCAGTGCCCGTCCCGGGCCGGGGAAAAGGGCCTCCGGCGGGTGCTCGGAAACGGTCGGATGGCACCACTCCGACGGGGAAACCACCGGAGCCGCGCTCGTGCGGTACCGCCAATTCCCCGGCACCCGCAAATACTTCGCCCGGTAGGCCCCGCAACGCCCTCCAGTGGCACATGATGCGCGACGCGCATGCCCTCGGAGCGGACGCATACGAAGGCGCGGGGTACCCTCCACTCTCGACCCCGCCGAACGCCCATTCGGACTGCTGCGCTGGAAGCTCGGTACCGGCGGGCACGTCGTCGAGACGCTCGGAGAGTGGGAGATCCCGTTGGACGGACATGCCAACACGGCGCTGTGCAAGGCCTTCCAGGCCTTCCAGACCTACCTGGCCCGCCGGTGACGGCCGCCGCGCCCGCCGCGCCCGCCGCACCCGAAGCGCCCGGCGGTGCCGGGGCGCCCGCCGCGGCAGCGCCCAAGTCCTCGGTGCTGCGCAGCGGCGCGCTCATGGCCGCCGGCTCGATCGTCTCCCGCGCCACCGGGTTCGTCCGCTCCGCCGTCGTCGTCGCCGCGCTCGGCACCGGGCTGCTCGGCGACGCCTACGCCGTCTCCAACACCGTCCCGAACATCATCTACATGCTGCTCGTCGGCGGCGCCCTCAACGCCGTCTTCGTGCCCGAGCTGGTCCGCGCCGCCAAGGAGCACCAGGACGGCGGCGCCGCCTACACCGACCGGCTGCTGACCGCCTGCACGGCCGTGCTCCTGCTGCTCACCGCGGCCGCCGTGCTGGCCGCGCCGCTGCTCGTGGCCGCGTACACCCCGTACACCGGCAGCCAGGCGGGGACCACCGTCGCCCTGGCCCGCTACTGCCTCCCGCAGATCCTGTTCTACGGGCTGTTCACCCTGCTCGGGCAAGTGCTGAACGCCCGCGGCCGGTTCGGCGCGATGATGTGGACCCCCGTCCTCAACAACCTCGTCATCATCGGCGTCTTCGGCCTCTTCCTGTACTTCTCCCACCACGGCGGGCAGGGGCTGACCGCCGGCGAGACCCGGCTCCTCGGCCTCGGCACCACCGCCGGCATCGTCGTCCAGGCCCTCGCCCTCATCCCCGCCCTGCGCGCCGCCGGCTTCCGCTGGCGCCCCCGCTTCGACTGGCGCGGCCAGGGCCTGGCCCGCCCGCTGCGCAATGCGGGCTGGCTGGTGATGCTCGTGTTCACCAACCAGATCGGCTACTGGGTCGTGACCCGGCTGTCCACCACCGCCGGCCGCCAGGCCGTCGAAGCCGGTCTCGCGGGCGGCGCCGGCTACACCGCCTACAGCAACGCCTACCAGCTGTGGATCGTCCCGCAGGGCATCATCACCGTCTCCCTCGTGACCGCCCTCATGCCCCGGATGAGCGCCGCCGCCACCGACGGCGACCTCGCCGCGGTCCGCCGCGACGTGTCGTACGCGCTGCGCTCCAGCGCCGCCCTCGTCGTCCCGGCCGCCGCGCTCTTCGCCGCCCTCGCCCCCTGGGTGATGGGCAGCGTCTTCGGGTACGGCCGCACCGGCGCCGCCGACATCGAGGCCATGGCCGGCATGCTCGTGGCGTTCGCCCCCGGCCTGATCGCCTTCTCCGGCCAGTACGTCCTCTCGCGCGGCTTCTACGCCCTCTCCGACACCCGGACCCCGTTCTTCCTCAACCTGGTCATCGCCGGGCTGAACGCCGGGCTCTCGGCCGCCGCCTACCTGCTGCTGCCCCCGCGCTGGTCCGTCACCGGCATGGCCGCCGCCTACTCCGTGGCCCTTTTCGCCGGCCTCGCCGTCACCGCGTGCGTCCTCGCCCGGCGGCTCGGCCCGCGCCGCAGCGGCCCCGGAGCGGTCCCCGCCACCGCGCTCGGCACCCACCTGCGGCTGCTGGCCGCCGCCCTGCCGGCCGCCGCCGCCGGGTACGCGGCCGCCCGCGCCGCCGACCGGTCCGGCCTCGGCGACCTCGCCGCGGCCGGCGCGGGAACCGCGGTGATCGCCCTCGTCGTCGTCCTCCTCGCCGGGCCGCTGCGCCTGACCGAGATCACCGATCTCTCGGACTCCCTGCGGCGCCGGGCGGGCCGCCGGCGGTAGACACCGCCCACCACCGCCCTGGGACACGACCGGGCGCCGAGCTGCGGGGCCCCGGCTGCCCCGTGCCGGGGGCGGCCTCTTGCGGGGGACGGCCCGCGCCGCCACCGTGGGCGCATGCATCCCGCGTCCCCGCAGCCCGAAGCCGGCCTCCCCGACGTCTTCGACCCCCGCATCTACGCCGAGGGCATCCCGCACGCGAGCTACCGACTGCTGCGCGAGCGGCACCCGGTGGCCTGGCAGGACGAGCCTGAGATCCAGGGCTGGCCGGCCGGACCCGGCTTCTGGGCGGTCACCCGGCACGCCGACGTGGTCCGCGTGCTCCGCGACCACGCCGCGTACTCCTCCTGGCTGGGCGCCACCCAGATCCGCGACCCCGACCCGGCCGACCTGCCCTTCCTGCGCCGCACCATGCTCAACCAGGATCCTTCCCCCGGGCCCTGCGGGCCCGGGGAGACCCCCACGGACCACGGCCGGCTGCGCCGGCTGGTCTCCCGCGCCTTCACCCCCGCCCGCGTCGACGCCTTCGCCGCCCGGGTCCGGGAGCGGGCCCGTACCCTGCTCGCCGACGCCCGCGGAAAGGCCGAGGACGGAGCCGCCGACGTGGTCGCCGCCGTCACCGACGAGTACGCGCTGCTGAACCTGACCGACCTGCTGGGCATCCCGCCCGGCGACCGCGCCCTGCTGCTGGAGTGGACCGTACGGGTCATCGGCTACCAGGATCCCGAGGACGCGCCCGAACCCCTGCGCGGCCCCGACGGCACACCGCTCAACCCCCGTTCACCGGCGCTGCTGGGCGAGATGTTCGGCTACGCGCGCGAACTGGCCGCCCACAAGCGCCGCCACCCGGGCGACGACGTGATGACCTCCCTCGCCGAGGCCGGACTCGAACCGGCCGAGCTGGAGATGTTCTTCTTCCTGCTCACCGTCGCGGGCAACGACACCGTGCGCAGCGCGGCCCCCGGCGGGCTGCTCGCCCTCGCGCAGGCCCCGGACGAGTACCGGCGGCTGGCCGCCGGGGAGGTGCCGGCCGGCCGGGCCGTGGAGGAGCTCCTGCGCGTCCACCCGCCCGTGCTCAGCTTCCGCCGCACCGCGGCCGTCGACACCGAGCTCGCCGGTCAGCCGGTCCGGGCCGGGGACAAGGTGGTGGTCTTCCACGCCTCCGCCAACCACGACGAGCGCGTGTTCTCCGCCCCCGGCCGCCTCGACCTCGGCCGGAACCCCAATCCGCACGTCTCCTTCGGGGACGGCCCGCACGTCTGCCTCGGCGCCCATTTCGCCCGGCTCCAGCTGCGCATCCTCCACGAGGAGTGGCGGACGGGCATGCCCGCGCCGGAACTCGCGGGCCCGCCGCGCCGCCTGGTGTCGAACTTCATCAACGGGATCACGCGTCTGCCGCTGCGGGTGTCCGGGCCGGCCCGGTGACGTCCGCCAGCAGCTCGGTCACGTCCGGGCCGTAGGCGTCGGAGTTGGTCACCTTCAGTACGACGCAGAACGAGTTCCCCCGGTACTTGCGGGCCAGCTCCCGGTGGTTGCGGGCCAGGTACCGGGCGCCCGCCTGGTTGCTGATCGCCGTCTGCCCGGATATCAGGAACACCGGGCGGGTTCCCGGACCGGTCGTCACCCGGGCCAGCAGCACGTGCTCCACCCGGCCCTTGTCGAACCGGTACGCCTCTTCACCGACGTGGATCGCCAACCGGTCCGGTTCCGGCTCCTCGAACGCGCCGACCCGGACGCCCGGCAGCATGGAGGACAGGTGGGCCACCGTTCGTGCGTTCGAGGTCGGGCCTCCCACACAGAACTCCGTGCGCTCGCCGACGCCCTGGCGGACCGCGTCGTGGGAGACGAGCTGGAGGTTCGCGCCGCAGTCCTTGATCAGGGCCGATATCTCCAGCAGCGCGAAGGCGTCGTTACGGTGTACCGACCACGCATCGGCGTCCGGCTTACGGTTGACCACGAACAGGCAGTCCGAACCGGTGGGCAGGCCGAAGAACGCCTGTTTGCGGCGCAGTGCGCGGCGCCACAGAAGGGTCCGCGTGAACCAGCCGAAGCCGCCGCTGACGGCGGTGGCCGCCACCCCGAGCACGATGTTGCGCAGGTCGTCGTTCATGCGCCGGATGCTAGCCCCGGCCCATTTCCCCTGACGCGGGGGGTGCGGTGAAGTTACAGTGCCGACCGCAGCCCTGTCGCAGGGGGCCTGACAGGCCGTCGACCGGAGGTACGCCATGCGTCGTCCCGCTCCACGCCACTTAGCGCTGGCCGCCGCCCTCACCGGGGCGCTCGTGTCCACCGGTGCCGCGGGCCCGCCCCCGCAGGCCGACGGCCCTCCCGCCAAGGTGCCGGTGGCCGTGGGCCACGGCGGGGTCGTCTCCAGCGTCGATCCCGATGCCACCGCCGTCGGCATCGCGGTCCTGCGGTCGGGCGGGAACGCGACGGACGCCGCCGTCGCCACGGCCGCCGCGCTCGGCGTCACCGAGCCGTACTCCGCCGGCATCGGCGGGGGCGGCTACTTCGTCCACTACGACGCCAGGACCCGCCGGGTGCAGACCATCGACGGCCGCGAGACCGCGCCCGCGTCGGCCACCGCCGGGCTCTTCCAGGAGCGCGGGGTGCCCATCCCGTTCGCCGAGGCCCAGACCAGCGGCCTCTCGGTCGGCGTCCCGGGCACGCCCGCCACCTGGCAGAGCGCTCTGGACGCATGGGGCACCCGCCCGCTGTCCAAGCTGCTGAAGCCCGCCGAGAAGCTGGCCCGCGACGGGTTCATCGTGGATGCCACCTTCCGCGCCCAGACCGAGGCCAACGAGGCCCGCTTCAAGGACTTCCCGGCCACCAGCAAGCTGTTCCTGCCGGGCGGCGCCCTGCCGGTGGTCGGCTCCACCTTCAAGAACCCGGACCTGGCGGCCACGTACGCCGAACTCGGACGCAACGGCGCCGGAGCGCTGTACCGGTGGCCGCTCGCCGACGAGATCGTCAACACCGTCCGCAAGCCCCCCGTCGACCCGGCCGCCACCCGCACCGTCCGGCCCGGCGACCTGACCACCCGGGACATGCGCGCCTACGGGACCAAGCGGCAGGAGCCGACCCGGGTCGAGTACCGCGGGCTCGACGTCTACAGCATGGCGCCGTCCTCCTCCGGCGGCACCACCGTCGGCGAGGCGCTGAACATGCTGGAGCGCACCGACCTGGGCGCCCTCTCCGAGGCGCAGTACCTGCACCGCTTCATCGAGGCTTCCCGGATCTCCTTCGCCGACCGGGGCCGGTGGGTCGGCGACCCGGCCTTCGAGCAGGTGCCCACGCGCCAGCTGCTGTCGCAGCGGTTCGCCGACTCGCGCGGCTGCCTGATCAACCCCGACCGGGCCCTGACCAGCCCGGTGGCCCCCGGCGACCCGTACCACCCGAAGCCCTGCGCCACTGCGGGCCCGGCCGCGCCGACCACGTACGAGGGCGAGAACACCACGCACCTGACGGTCGCCGACCGCTGGGGCAACGTCGTCTCGTACACCCTGACCATCGAGTCCACCGGCGGCAGCGCGATCACCGTTCCCGGCCGCGGCTTCCTCCTCAACAACGAGCTGACCGACTTCTCCTTCGCCCCGGCGGTACCCGGGGTCCCGGACCCGAACCTGCCCGGCCCGGGCAAGCGGCCCCGCTCGTCCATGTCCCCGACCATCGTGCTGGACCACGGCCGGCCGGTCCTCGCGGTGGGCTCGCCGGGCGGAGCCACCATCATCACCACCGTCCTCCAGACCCTCACCGAACACCTGGACCGGGGCCTGCCGCTGGTCGACGCCATCGCCGCGCCGCGCGCCAGCCAGCGCAACCAGACCACCACCGAGCTGGAACCCGCCCTGTGGAACAGCCCGCTGCGCGGCCAACTGGAGGCACTGGGCCACGCGTTCCGGCAGAACCCGGAGATCGGCGCCGTCACCGGAGTCCAGCGGCTCCCGGACGGGCGCTGGCTCGCGGCCGCCGAGAAGACCCGGCGGGGCGGGGGCTCGGCGATGGCCGTCCACCCGCACGGCAGGCCGTAGCACGCCGCGGCCCGTCGGCCCGTCGGCGCGTCCGCCCGGCAGACAGGCAGGCAGGCAGTCGGCCGGGCGGACGGGCGGCCCGCCCGGTCACAGCGCGGTGAGGATCCTCGGGCCGTCGGCGGTGATCGCGACCGTGTGCTCCGCGTGCGCGGCGCGGCTCCCGTCGAGGGTCCGCAGGGTCCAGCCGTCCCCGTCGCACCCGTATTCGTCGCTGCCGCCCGCGGTCACCATCGGTTCGATCGCCAGGACCATGCCGGGGCGCAGCCGCATGCCGCGCCCCGGCCGGCCCTCGTTGGGCACGGACGGGTCCTCGTGCATGCTGCGGCCCACGCCGTGGCCCCCGAAGCCCTCCGGTATGCCGTATCCGGCCGCGCGGCAGACCGTGCCGACGGCGTGCGCGATGTCGCCGATCCGGTTGCCGGGCACGGCGGCGGCGATACCCGCCGCCAGGGCCGCCTCGACCGTCTCGATCAGCCGCAGGTCGGCGGGGCGGGGGCGGCCGACGGTGAAGCTGACCGCCGCGTCCCCGGCCCAGCCGCCGAGCCGCGCCCCGCAGTCGATGCTGACCAGGTCGCCGTCGCGCAGTCGGCTGCCGTCCGGGATGCCGTGCACGATCGCGTCGTTGACGGAGGCGCAGATCACCGCGGGGAAGGGGACCGGAGCGAACTGCGGCCGGTAGCCGAGGAAGGGCGAGGACGCCCCCGCCCCGGTGAGGACGGCGCGGGCCACCCGGTCCAGCTCCAGCAGGGACACCCCGACGCGCGCGGCATCCCGTACGGCGGCCAGGGCCTGGGCGACCACCCGGCCCGTGGCACGCATCTCGTTGATCGACTGTTCCGTCTTGATCTCAACCATGCCAATAACTATACCGGTAAATCTATACCGGTAAAACTATACCGGGATGATTGTTGGGGCGGCCGGTACGATGGGCCCATGGTCCGAACCCCCCTCACCCCCGAAGAGCGCGAGCGCGGCGAGCGCCTCGGCACCCTGCTGCGCGAGGCCCGCGGCGGGCGCAGCATGGTCGAGGTCGCGGCGACCGCCGGGCTCTCCGCCGAGACCCTCCGCAAGATCGAGACCGGCCGCGCGCCCACCCCGGCCTTCTTCACCGTGGCCGCCCTCGCCGAGGCGCTCGGCCTCTCGCTGGACGACGTCATCCGCCGCTGCGCGCTCGTCCCCGCCTGACGGTCCGCACCCGTTCCGCGCCGTTCTGGCCCGTTCCGGTGCCCGCCGCCCCGCGTTCGGGCGGCCGTGCGTGCCGAACGGCGCAATCGGCGGGGCCGACGGCCGGACGCGGGGCAACGTGAAGGGGTGTCAGCCAGCAACGCAGCCGAACGACTCGGACTCGCACTCCTCGGCGCCCTCCTGGCGGGCGGCCTGCTGATCGCCGCCTGCGCCGTCCCCGACGGCAGGGCCGCCGACCCGGGGCGCCGCCCGGCCGCGCCGCCGGCCGCCCCCGCCGGGAGGGCCATGGCCCGATGACGCGGCGGGGACGGGCACAGGGAACCGCGGGCATTCGGGTGAATGGCCGCTCCTCAGGCCGGGATGAAGCGTTTCGGCAGGCCAGAGCCCTCTTACGCTGCACGGCATGCAAGACCGCGCCGCCGCGGCCGGCATCGCCGCCGCCGCTTCCCTCCTGCTCCTGTCCGCCGTCGGCCCGGCCGATGCGCATCCCGTGCCCGGTCAACTGCTCTACGCGTACACCGATGGCGACGGGCATCCGGCCGCGGACCTCCTCCGGGCCCCGGAGAGCGGGGTGTGCATCGACCTGCCGGCCCTCCACGACGCCCCGGCCGTGCACCTGCACAACGACAGCCCCGCGACCGTCCGGCTCTTCGGCACCCGGGGCTGCCCCGGGCACCCCCTCGCCACGGTGCACCCCGGCGGGCACTCCGCGGCGCACACCTTCTCCGTCCGGCTGGAACTGCCCCGCCAGGGCGAGGGGCCCGCCGCCCGAGGGCGGCCGCGCGCAGTGCCGTAGCCTCGAAGGATGACCCTTGAAGAGCTCGGGCGGGCGAAGTACGTCAGCCTCACCACCTTCCGGAAGGACGGCACGCCCGTCGCGACACCCGTGTGGGCCGTGGCCGACGGCGGCGAGCTGTACATCTGGACGCGGTCCGACTCGTGGAAGGTCAAGCGGATCCGGAACAACGGGCGGGTCGCCCTCTCCCCGTGCGACGTGCGCGGGCGGGTCGCGCCCGGGGCGCCGGTGCTCGAAGGCCGGGCGCGGCTGCTGGACGGGGCCGGGCTGAAGCGGGTACGGCGGCTGATGTCGCGGAAGTACACCTGGCAGTTCTGGTCGGTGGACGTGCCGGGTGCGCTGGTCCGGTTCGGGCGGCGCCCGCACACGGGGATCGCCGTCAAGGTTTGAGCTTCCCGTAGCCCGCCTGTAACACCCGTGGGTTCCCATGCAGGCATGGAGACGGCGGCTTCGCTGGTGATCACGCAACTCTCGGGATACTTACGCGGGTTGACGCAGAGACTGGACCCGGGCGCGGGGTGGTACGGGGAGTTCCTGCGCCGGGACCCGGAGGGGCTGCGGGCCTGCCTGGACGGGGCCGCGATGCCGCCGTGGGACGTGGTGGAGTCGCTGCTCGGCGATCTCGCGCAGGCGAGGGGGGCCGAGTTCGCGGCGCGGGAGACGCAGTACGCGGCCCGGCTCCGGGCGGAAGCCGCCGCCGCGTGGGACCGGCTGCCGGGCGGGGCCGAGGAGTTACAGGTCCTGATCGCGGCCGCAGCCGGGCAGCGGGAGGCCGCGGAGGCGGCGGCACGGAGCCTGACGGCGCGGCTCGCCGCCGCGGCGGACCGGGCGGAGGCCGACGCGGTCGCGGGGGAGCTCGCCTGGCTCCGGGACGACGCGGCCCGGGCCGCATCCCGGCACGAGGACCTCACGGCCCGCCTGACGGCCCTGGCCGCCGCCCCCGACCCGCTTCCCGCGGTACCCCGCCAACGTGCCCATGCGCCGGCCGCGCCCCCTGCCGAACCGCCGTCCGGGGAACCCGGTGCAGGCGCGGGCCGCACCGGGACACCCGGCGAGGCTGCCGATGTGCAGGGCGGCCACCCGGGGCCGGAGCCGCACGAGGGGCCGGGCGGGGACCCCGGGCGGACCTCCGCCGAAGCGGCGCCGGCCGGGTACGCCGGCCGGGAGTCCGGTGAGGTCGGCGGCGACGGGCGGCCGGGTGCATCCCGGGGTGCCTCGGACGGTGGTGCGCGGGGCGGGTATACGGGGCGGGAGTCCCACGAGGGGCCGGGCGGGGACCCCGGGCCGGCCTCCGGTGGCGAGACGCCGGGCAGGGTGCGGCGGGCCGAGGGGCGGTGGCTGCGGGGCGGCGCCCGCAAGGCCGGAGGGGCGCGGTACGCCGGCTCGGCGGCCCCCGGGCCGACGCCCTTCACCCCGCCGCCCGGGCACCCGGCCGGCCCCGCCGCCCCGCCGCGCGGCGCCCGCTTCGGGCACTTCGAACCGCAGCCGCACCCGCAGCCGCACCCGCAGCCTCGGGCGCAGGACGCCGGTTCCGCGGTGAGCCCGCCGCGCGGCGCCCGGTTCGGGCGGCCCGAGCCGCAGCTGCAGGACGTTGCCCCCGCGGCCCCGTTGGGCCGGGCCGCGGGCGGGCACCCCGAGCCGGAGCCGGATCCGGAGTTGGAGCCGGATCCGCAGCCGCAGGGGGCCGGGGCGGCACGGCCCGGCGGGCGGGGGGTCCGCGGCACGGTGGCCGAGCTGATCACCCTGCGGGCGCAGGGGCGTGGCGGCGAGGCGCATGTGCTGTTGTGCGAAGCCGCCGCCTGGCCGCCCGGGCTGCTGCCGGACCTCGCCGCCGAGCTGGCCCGTGCCGGGCTGGCCGCCGACTGGGCCACCCTGCTGTGGGAGGCGGCCTCGCTCCCGCCGGAGCGGCTCGCGGCGGTGGCCGCGGCCCTCGGCGCGGCCGGCCGGCACGCCGACTGCGAGGCGCTGCTGCGCCAGGGCGTGTCCCGGCCCGCCGCCGAGATCGCCGAGGCGGCCCTGGTCCTGGCCGGGGCCGGGCGTTCCGGCGAGGCCGACGCCGTCCTCGGCGCCTTCGTCCGGGTCCGCACCGCCGAGGACGCGGCCCGCCTGGCCCGCCGGGACCCGCAGTGGTTCGTCCCGCGCCTGCTCAGGGCCGCCGAGGCCGTGTCCGCCGGGCGCCATCGCGACCTCGTACACGCCTTGCGCGTCGCCAGGCTCTTCGCTTCCTGATCCTGAGCGCCGACCCCTGTCCGCCACACATCGAACTCGATCGAAAACAAACGTTTCGTGACCCAATTCGACCGACTGCGCCATCAGTGCAAGGCGGTCTTGCCCCGCGGTGTGACGGGGCCTACGTTCTACTCCCTACGCACCGTCTACGTGCGTAGAAGTCGGCGTTCCCGTCGCGAGGAGCAGCTCATGGCCCAAGTCGTCCGCGCCGCACTCGTCCAGGCCACCTGGACCGGAGACACCGAGTCGATGATCGCCAAACACGAGGAGCACGCCCGCAGGGCGGCCGCCCAGGGCGCGCGGATCATCGGTTTCCAGGAGGTGTTCAACTCCCCCTACTTCTGCCAGGTCCAGGAGCCCGAGCACTACCGCTGGGCCGAGCCGGTCCCCGACGGGCCGACGGTCCGCCGGATGCAGGACCTCGCCCGCGAGACCGGCATGGTGATCGTCGCACCGGTCTTCGAGATCGAGGACTCCGGCTTCTACTACAACACCGCCGCCGTCATCGACGCCGACGGCAGCTACCTCGGCAAGTACCGCAAGCACCACATCCCGCAGGTCAAGGGTTTCTGGGAGAAGTACTACTTCCGCCCCGGCAACCTCGGCTGGCCCGTCTTCGACACCGCCGTCGGCAAGGTCGGCGTCTACATCTGCTACGACCGCCACTTCCCCGAGGGCTGGCGGGCCCTCGGCCTGGCCGGCGCCCAGCTGGTCTACAACCCGTCCGCCACCCACCGCGGCCTGTCCGCCCACCTGTGGCAGCTGGAGCAGCCCGCCGCGGCCGTCGCCAACGAGTACTTCGTCGCCGCCATCAACCGGGTCGGCCGGGAGGAGTACGGCGACAACGACTTCTACGGCACCAGCTACTTCGTCGACCCGCGCGGGCAGTTCGTCGGCGAGACGGCCGGCGACAAGGAGGAGGAACTCCTCGTCCGCGACCTCGACCTCGGCCTCATCGAAGAGGTCCGCACCCAATGGGCGTTCTACCGCGACCGCCGACCCGACGCCTACGGAGGGCTCGTTCAGCCGTGACCAACCCGATCCCCCTGATCAGCCGCCACCGCTCCGTCCTGCCCGATTGGCTCGCGCTCTACTACGACCGCCCCATCGAGCTCACCCACGGCGAGGGCCGCCACGTCTGGGACGCCGACGGCAACCGCTACCTCGACTTCTTCGGCGGCATCCTCACCACGATGACCGCCCACGCCCTGCCCGAGGTCACCAAGGCCGTCACCGAGCAGGCCGGACGGCTCATCCACTCCTCCACCCTCTACCTCAACCGCCCGATGGTCGAACTGGCCGAGCGGATCGCCGCCCTGTCCGGCATCCCCGAGGCGCGGGTCTTCTTCACCACCTCCGGCACCGAGGCCAACGACACCGCCCTGCTGCTGGCGACCGCGTACCGCCGCTCCAACCAGATCCTGGCGATGCGCAACAGCTACCACGGCCGGTCCTTCTCCACCGTCGGCATCACCGGCAACCGCGGCTGGTCCCCGACCAGCCTCTCGCCGCTCCAGACCTACTACGTCCACGGCGCGGTCCGCACCCGCGGCCCCTTCGCCGAGCTGTCCGACGAGGCGTTCACCGCGGCCGCGGTCGCCGACCTCGAGGACGTGCTCGGCCAGGCCCGCGGCTCCGTCGCCGCCCTGATCGCCGAGCCGATCCAGGGCGTCGGAGGGTTCACCTCCCCGCCCGACGGCCTGTACGGGGCCTTCCGCGAGGTGCTGGACCGGCACGACATCCTCTGGATCAGCGACGAGGTGCAGACCGGCTGGGGCCGTACCGGCGAGCACTTCTGGGGCTGGCAGGCGCACGCCCGCAGCGGCCCGCCGGACATGCTCACCTTCGCCAAGGGCATCGGCAACGGCATGTCCATCGGCGGCGTCGTCGCCCGCGCCGAGATCATGAACTGCCTCGACGCCAACTCCATCTCCACCTTCGGCGGCTCCCCGGTCACCATGGCCGCCGGCCTCGCCAACCTCGCCTACCTGCTGGAGCACGACCTCCAGGGCAACGCCCGCCGCGTCGGCGGCCTGCTCCTGGAGCGGCTGCGCGCCATCGCCGCCACCGTGCCCGCCGTACGGGAGGTACGCGGCCGGGGCCTGATGGCCGGAGTGGAGCTGACCCGGCCCGGAACCGACCAGGCCGACCCGGACGCGGCCTCCGCCGTCCTGGAGGCCGCCCGCGAAGGCGGCCTGCTGCTCGGCAAGGGCGGCGGGCACAACACCAGCGTGCTGCGCATCGCGCCGCCGCTGTCCCTCACCGTCGCCGAGGCGGAAGAGGGCGCCGAGATCATCGAACGGGCCCTGCGCAGCATCGTGTAGCCGGGAGGCGCCGCACATGTCCATCCGCACCCTGATCCGCGGCGGCCTCGTCATCACGGCCGCCGACGAGCTCCACGCCGATGTGCTGGTCGAGGAGGGCCGGGTGACCGCCCTCGCCGCGCACGGCTCCCACACCGCCGAGAGCTGGACCGCCGGCGCCGGCCGCGTCCTCGACGCGACCGGGAAGTACGTCATCCCCGGCGGGGTCGACGCCCACACCCACATGGAGCTGCCCTTCGGCGGCACCTTCGCCTCGGACACCTTCGAGACCGGTACCCGGGCCGCCGCCTGGGGCGGCACCACCACCATCGTCGACTTCGCCGTGCAGAGCGTGGGCCGCGCCCTGCGCGAGGGGCTCGACGCCTGGTACGACAAGGCCGACGGCAAGTGCGCCGTCGACTACGGCTTCCACATGATCCTCTCGGACGTCAACGAGGGCACCCTGAAGGAGATGGACCTCCTCGTCGAGGAGGGCATCACCTCCTTCAAGCTCTTCATGGCCTACCCGGGGGTCTTCTACAGCGACGACGGGCAGATCCTGCGCGCCATGCAGCGGGCCTCCGGCAACGGCGGGCTGATCATGATGCACGCCGAGAACGGCATCGCGATCGACGTGCTCGTCGAACAGGCCCTCGCCCGCGGGGAGACCGACCCCCGCCACCACGGCGAGGTCCGCAAGGCGCTGCTCGAGGCCGAGGCCACGCACCGGGCGGTCCAGCTGGCCCGCGTCGCGGGCTCCCCGCTGTACGTCGTCCACGTCTCGGCGGAGGAGGCGGTGGCCGAGCTGGCGGCCGCCCGCGACAAGGGCCTGCCGGTGTTCGGGGAGACCTGCCCGCAGTACCTGTTCCTGTCCACCGACAACCTCGCGGAGCCGGACTTCGAGGGCGCCAAGTACGTCTGCTCGACACCGCTGCGGCCCCGCGAGCACCAGGCCGCGCTGTGGCGGGGCCTGCGCACCGACGACCTCCAGGTGGTCTCCACCGACCACTGCCCGTTCTGCTTCAAGGGGCAGAAGGAGCTGGGCCGCGGCGACTTCTCGAAGATCCCGAACGGCCTCCCGGGCGTGGAGAACCGGATGGACCTCCTCCACCAGGCGGTCCTGGACGGGCACATCACCCGCCGCCGCTGGATCGAGATCGCCTGCGCGACCCCGGCCCGGATGTTCGGCCTCTACCCGCAGAAGGGCACCATCGCCCCGGGCTCGGACGCCGACATCGTGCTCTACGACCCGCACGCCGAGCAGGTCATCTCCGCGCAGACGCACCACATGAACGTGGACTACTCGGCGTACGAGGGCAAGCGGGTCACCGGCCGCGTCGACACCGTGCTCTCCCGCGGCGAACTCGTCATCGACCGGCGCGAGTTCACCGGACGCGCCGGACACGGGGCCTTCGTGCCCCGCTCCACCTGCCAGTACCTGTAGACCGCACCCCGCACCCCGCACCCGTACGCCGCCCCGTACCCGTACGCCGCACCGCCCACGCAAGGAGCCGCCCATGGACTTCGGCCTCGTCCTGCAGACCGACCCGCCCGCCTCCGAGGTCGTCAGCCTCATGCGCCGAGCCGAACGCAACGGCTTCCGCTACGGCTGGACCTTCGACTCGGCCGTGCTGTGGCAGGAGCCCTTCGTCATCTACAGCCAGATCCTCGCCAACACCCAGAAGCTGCACGTCGGCCCGATGGTCACCAACCCCGGCACCCGCACCTGGGAGGTCACCGCCTCCACCTTCGCCACCCTCAACGACATGTACGGCAACCGCACCGTCTGCGGCATCGGCCGCGGCGACTCGGCGATGCGGGTCGCGGGGCGCAAACCCAACACCCTGGCCCGGCTCGGCGAGGCCATCGGCGTCATCCGGGACCTCGCCGAGGGCCGGGAGGCGGTCGTCGACGGCAACCCGATCCGCATCCCCTGGATCCGGGAGGGCAGGCTGCCCGTCTGGATGGCCGCGTACGGCCCCAAGGCGCTGGCGCTGGCGGGGGAGAAGGCCGACGGGTTCATCCTCCAGCTCGCCGACCTGTACCTCACCGAGTGGATGATCAAGGCGGTGCGGGAGGCAGCCGCGGCCGCCGGCCGCGATCCGGCCGCGATCACCATCTGCGTCGCGGCGCCGGCCTACGTCGGCGACGACCTGGCGCACGCCCGCGACCAGTGCCGCTGGTTCGGCGGCATGGTCGGCAACCACGTCGCCGACCTCGTCTCCCGCTACGGCGAGCACTCCGCGATGGTCCCGGACGAGCTGACCGAGTACATCAAGGCCCGCCAGGGCTACGACTACAGCCACCACGGGCGGGCCGGGAACCCGTCCACGGACTTCGTCCCCGACGAGATCGTCGACCGCTTCTGCCTGCTGGGTCCGGCGGAGGCGCACATCGAGAAGCTGCGGGCCCTGCGGGCCCTCGGCGTCGACCAGTTCGCCGTCTACGACATGCACGACGCGAAGGCGGCCACCATCGACGAGTACGGCCGGCACATCATCCCGGTGCTACGCGACTGACTCGCCGTGCCCGGTGCACGTCCAGTACCTGGACTGCCGTCTCCCAGCCGGGGTTTCACCCAGGCTCGGAGACGGCTTCTGGTTTACCGGCTGCCGATCTGATCGCGCCGCCGTTTCCGAACGGTCCTCCCTGCCCACCGCCTCGCCTCCGCGGGGCGCAGGGGACTTGACATCAAAGTGCATGATCCTGCAACCTTTTCCCGCTCCTCCATCCTCCGGACGCACTGTCAGGGGGATATTATTGCTTGCACAATCACTCACCTGGAGTCGGCGCATGGCTGCCCCCGTGAAGATCAAGATTTGGTCCGACTACGTCTGCCCCTTCTGCATGCTGGCCGAAGGCCCTCTCGAAGAGGCCGTCAACGATGTCGGCGCCGAGGTGGAGATCGAGTGGATGCCGTTCGAGCTGCGGCCCCATCCCCAGCCCACCCTTCGGCCGGAGGACGACTACCTGCCCGCCATCTGGGAAAGCGCCGTCTACCCCATGGCCCGCCGCCTGGGGGTCGACATCAAGCTCCCCGACGTGTCCCCCCAGCCCTACACCGCCCTCGCCTTCGAGGGCTACCAGTACGCGGCCGAGCACGGCCTGGGGACCGCCTACAACCGGCGGATGTTCCGTGCCTTCTTCCAGGAGAACCAGGACCTCGGACAGCTCGACGTCCTCACCGCCCTGGCCGGCGAGATCGGCCTGGACGAAGCCGGGTTCCGGGCCGCGCTGGAGAACGGCACCCATCGCGCCAAGCACCAGGAGGCCCTGCGTGAGGCGGCGGCCCACCAGGTGCGGGTGGTTCCCACCTTCCTCATCGGTGACACCCGGATCGAAGGCGTCGCGCGCCCCGCCCAATTGCGCAAGGCGATCCTCGACGCCCAGGCGCAGCAGGCCGAGGAAGACGCCTACGGCGCCGCCTGCGGTATCGACGGGAGCTGCTGAGGTGCACGGCGCCCACCCCGCCCTCACCGCCTGCCGGTTCGCCGGGATGGAGCTGCGCAACAGATTCGCCCTCGCCTCCATGACCCGGGTCTCCGCGACCGAGGACGGCCGGGCCGCGCCGGAGATGGCCGAGTACTACGAGACCTTCGCCGAGGGCGGTTTCGGACTCCTGATCACCGAAGGGACCTACACCGACACCGCCTTCAGCCAGGGTTATCTGCACCAGCCCGGCATCGCGGACGAGGCGCAGGCCGCTGCCTGGCGGCCGGTCGTCGACCGGGTCCATGCCGCCGGGGCGCGCGTCATCCTGCAGCTGATGCATGCCGGGGCCGTGGCGCAGGGCAACCGGTTCCGCGACCGGACCGTGGGCCCCTCGGCGGTACGGCCGCTCGGTGAGCAGCTGACCAAGTACCGCGGCAGCGGCCGCTGGCCCGTACCGATGGAGATGACCCGCCGCCAGATCGGCGAAGCCGTCCAGGGCTTCGCCGCCGCCGCGGCCCGCGCCCGCGGCGCCGGCTTCGACGGCGTGGAGATCCACGCGGCCAACGGCTACCTGCTCGACCAGTTCCTCACCCCCTACACCAATCTGCGCACCGATGAATACGGAGGGGGTGCCGAGGAGCGCTCCCGGCTCGTACGGGAAGTGACAGCCGCGGTCAAAGGCGCGACCGGGCCCGGCTTCACGGTCGGTGTCCGCCTCTCCCAGGGGAAGGTCAACAATCCCTCGTGGCGATGGCCGGGAGGTGACGCCGAGGCGCGTGCCGTCTTCACGGCGGCTGCCGCGGCCGGGGCCGACTATCTGCATCTCGCGGGAAGAGGACGGGACTGGCCTGCGCACGGGCCGACGCTTCCCGGGCTCGCCCGGGCCGTCACCGGACTTCCGGTGATCGCCAATGGCGGGCTGCACCGGGACGCGCTGGCACGGCGCATCCTGGACGAGCGGCACGCCGACGTCCTGGCGATCGCCAGAGGCGCGCTGGCCAACCCCGACCTGCCGCGCAGGGTCGCCGCGGGCACGGTCCCGACGCCCTTCGACCCCCGGCTGATCGAGCCGCTGGCGACACTGGCCAACGCCCGTTCCCATGTGAACGCTTGACAGTTAGTGCATGCACATACAAGATAAATGCCCTAAGCTGAGATTTCTGAAGGCGGCCTCTTGCCTACATATGCTTGCATGTGCAGGCAAATGGTATGCCAGGCTCAGGGCAACTCGGGAGACGAACTGCTCATGCGTACACACGACAGCGAACTGATGGACCATGTCCACGAAGCGATCCGGATCAGCCGCGAGCACGTCGCGCAGGGTGGAATCCCCTTCTCCGGCGTGATCGTGGGCACCAGCGGACGGATCTTGGGGACCGGCTTCAACCGAGTCCGCGAGGACAACGACCCGACCGCTCACGCCGAGGTGGTCGCCCTCCGGGAGGCCACCACCAAGCACGGGGTCCGCGCCGCGGCAGGAGCCACTCTGATCGCCTCCGGTGAACCCTGCGCCCTGTGCTACATGGCGGCGCTGTACGCCGGCATCGGCCATGTCGTGCACGCCGCCGACCGCAGGACCGCTGCCCGGTACGGCTTCGACTACACGAGCTCGTACTCCCTCTTCGCCGAGGATCCGGAGAACTGGCCCTTCCAGGTCACGGCGCTGCGACTGCCCGAAGCAGAGCAGCCCTTCCAGGACTACCTCACCATGAGCCGGGCCCGGCGATAGCCCCGACAGCCCAGGGCTCCCGCCTCCCCGCATCGTCGTACGACGCCCTTCACCCCCACTCACCACCATTCACCGCACGGAAGGACCCCCCATGCACTGGCTCTACCTCGCGATCGCCGTCGTCTTCGAGGTGACGGTCGCCATCGCCGCCGGAAAGGCCGAAGGCTTCAAGAACCGCAAGTGGACCGCCATCACCCTGCTCAGCGGGGCTGCCGCGACCTTCTTCCTCAGCAGGGCGCTGCTGAAGTTCGACGTCGGCGTCGGCTACGCCCTGTGGACGTCCGTCGCCGGCGTCGGCATCACCCTCCTCGGAGCGCTGTTCTTCGGCCAGCGTCTGACCTGGAACAAGGCGATCGGCATCGTCCTCGTCATCGGCGGCGTCGTCGGCCTGCAGCTGAGCGGTTCCGCCTGAGCCCGGAGCAGACCTCCCGGCCTCGCATTCTGTGCAACCCCGCAACCACCTGACGACATCCCCACGAGAGGACTCATCTCCCATGTCCAACGCAGCCCGGAGCTCCGCCAACGCCTGGCTCATGCTCCTCCTCGCCGGAGCCTTCGAGATCGGGTACGCGCTCGCCGTCGGCGGCAGCGAGGGCTTCACCCGCCTGACCTGGTCCCTGGTCGCCGTGGTGTTCTTCCTGCTGACGCTCTACGCACTGAGCCTCGCCCTGCGCTCGATCGACGTGAGCATCGGCTACGCCGTCTGGGCGGGTATCGGCGCGGTCGGCGCCGCGGTCTTCGGCCCGCTCTTCTTCGACGAGAGCCTCACCGTGGCCAAGGGCGCCTGGCTGGCGGTCATCATCGTCGGGGTCGTCTGGCTCAAGCTCGCCGACCGCACGAAGTCCCCCGAGGCGGCTGCCGGGACGCGGGAAACCGAGCGCCCCGCGGACAGGCCCGAAGCACTTCAGGTCTGATGCTCGCCGACCGTACGCCCCAGGCGCCTGCTGCCCTTCCGCACAAAAGGAAGAGGGGACAGGGAAGGGACAAACCATCACCTCAGCGGTCCTGAAACAGGCAAAAAAAAGCGAGGCCCCGAGGGGAAAGAAGAAA